>CAJQOR010000001.1 GCA_905479965.1 uncultured Rhizobiaceae group bacterium
TTCTTTTGTCAAGACAATCAGAATGATCTTACAATCTGCCATGCTTGGTGTCGGCGCCTATTTTGCGATTTTACAAGAAATTTCTCCAGGTGTGATGATTGCAGCTTCTATCATGACAACGCGTGCTTTTGCACCAGTAGAACAAGCGATCGGGCAGTGGCCTTTATTTGTCAGTGCACGTCAGTCTCGTCAAAGGCTCAGCGGTCTTTTATCCATGCGACAAAACAATGATGACGTAATGAATTTACCGCTCCCATCTAAAAAGCTTGCTGTCGGAAACTTGTCTTGCGGGCCTGCGGGGTTAAAGAAAGTTGTGGTCCAAAACATTTCGTTTGAATTAACCGCAGGTGATGGATTGGGGGTTATTGGACCATCTGGTTCTGGTAAATCAACATTAGCGCGTGCATTGGTTGGGGTTACAACGATTGCAAGAGGTTCGGTACGATTTGACGGCTCAAAGCTTGATCAATGGGCTATGTCACGCTGGGGTGAGATCATTGGGTACTTGCCGCAGGATATCCAATTATTTGATGGCACAGTCTCTGAAAATATATCACGTTTTTCATTAAATGCAGATGCCGACAAAGTTCGAGAAGCAGCAAGTCTTGCAAATGTGCATGAGTTGATTGCAGCTTTACCTGATGGTTATAATACGGTCATCGGAAAATCAGGTTTTGCAATGTCCGCAGGACAACAACAACGGGTCGCGTTTGCAAGAGCAATTTACGATAAACCGTTTTTGGTTGTTTTGGATGAACCAAACTCAAATCTCGATGCAGAAGGTGAGCATGCTTTAACCAATGCGATCGTTGAATTGCGCAAAGCCGGGTCAATCGTCATTGTAATCGCACATCGGCCTAGTGCTATTGCTGCTGTTGATAAAATTCTCATGGTGGATAAAGGCATGGCAAAAGCCTTCGGTCCAAAAACGGACGTGATGGCGAAAGTCGTTGCACCTGTTCCCAATCAAAAAGGTGCATAGAAATGACGTCTACTCACCAAATTAAAACAAGTGTTCGCAAACATATGCTTGTTAGTTTGCTCATCATCGGTGTTCTATTGGGTGGCATTGGTTCGTGGGCTTTTTTCACCGAGATTAGCGGTGCTGTCGTTGCATCTGGAAATATTGTGGTTGAAACAAATACGCGCCGAGTTCAGCACCAAGAGGGCGGGATCGTTAAATCCATATTTGTAAAAAATGGAGATGTGATCGAGGCGGGGGATCTTTTAATCCGTTTAGATGACACCATTACGAATGCTAATTTGTCAGTTATCATAAAGCAGCTCATCGAGCTTTACGCGCAAGAAGCGCGATTGATCGCCGAACAGCAAGACGCTGAATTAATCACGTTTGCTGATAATGGTTTTGAAGACGATGCTCAAAAAGATATCCGAGATAGCCAAGTTGGGCTGTTTAACGCGCGTAAAAACAGTTTGGACGGCAAACGTCAGCAGCTACGCGAGCAGATTGTTCAGTTTCAGAGCAAAATTACTGGACTTGAAGCCCAACGTGAAGCTAAAATTTCGGAGACAAAAATTGTCGAAGATGAGCTTGCAAACCTTGATGATCTTTTGGGTCAACAACTCGTTTCTGCAAGTCGAGTAACCGTACTCAATCGAGATATTGTTCAGCTTCGTGGTGAGATTGGAGGGTTTACGTCCGATATAGCGCAGACAAAAGAAGCAATAAGCGAACGCAATATCCAAATCTTACAGCTCGATGAAGAGTTTTTAGCAAATGTGTTGCAGGAAATTCAGGATGTTCGCTCGCAGATTGGTAAGCTGGAAGAGCAAAAAATTGCTGCAGAAGATGAATTACGACGTATAGATATCATCGCACCTCTGGGTGGTTTTGTGCATAATTTGTCTGTGACGACAATTGGTGGTGTGCTTGGGCCTCGGGATGTTGCAATGTCCATTGTCCCAAAGGATGATTTATTGGTCGTTGAAGCACAAGTTGAGCCGATTAACATTGACCAAATTTCGCCAGATCAAGATGCACGCATCAGATTGCCCAGTTTTGATCAACGCACAACACCAGAGTTGAATGCGAAAGTCGAGACGATCTCTGCTGATTTACTAAGAGATGAAGCAACAGGTGTGCAATACTACAAAGTCCGCCTTAAAATATCTGAATTAGAGTTTGATAAACTTGACGGTAAATCACTTGTACCAGGTATGCCGGTTGAAACTTTTATTCAGACAGACGAGCGAACGGTGATGTCTTATCTGCTTAAACCGATTAGAGATCAAATCTCTCATGCAATGAGAGAACGGTGATCAGATAGTGGTAACCCATCAGCTGAAGATGAGCTGACGGGTTTCCAATACTATATCAAGCACATATCAGAACCTATTTTTAGTCTGATCCAGTGACATGCGCTAAAACACCATCTTTGGGCTTAACGACACGCTGGATCATAAATACCCCTGCGGTAATGCCTGCGCCTAATAGATCTGTTATCAAGCCGCCTTCAATAAGGAGTATTGCTGCTATAATTAATCCCAAACGATTGAACCAAACAATCGGTTTTCCAACAAACCAACCTTGCATGCCTGATGAAAGTAAGAAGACGCCCACAACCGCAGTTGCAAATGCTTGTGCTATTTCAAAAAATCCTCCGTCCATCAGCAGGGCTGAATTGTAAAAGAACATGAATGGTACGATAAACGCCGATATTCCAATGCGGAAAGAGGTAACTGATGTTTCCATAGGATTGGCGCCAGATATCCCAGCTGCGGCATAAGACGCCAAAGCTACGGGGGGCGTTATTGCTGAAACAACGGCAAAGTAAAATACGAAAAAATGTGCCGTTAAGAGCGGAATTCCAAGGTCTATTAATCCTGGGGCAACGACAGATGCTGCAACCGCATAAGCTGCTGTAGTCAGCTGGTTAACACCA
>CAJQOR010000002.1 GCA_905479965.1 uncultured Rhizobiaceae group bacterium
CCTTGGATACAATGGTCTGGCCACAACACCTGCGGCCCATATGGCATATCAATCAGTGACATAACCTCAGCACCTTCATGGGACGAGGCAAATGATGAATGTCCTGCCGGATGCCAATCCTGAGTTAAAACGATTGTTTGAAACTCAGACATTAATGCGTTTACCCCCGTGACGATTAGATCACCCTCGTTCACCGCAAGTGCGCCACCGGGACAAAAGTCATTTTGAATATCAATTACAATTAGCGCTTCGTTTGCAGCTCTCATTTTTGGGGTATCCTCTTACTATCAGCTCTCAAGACAATATCTCAAACAATTAAGCTGCGGCAAGAGATCGCTCATAAATCAAACACCCAAATAGCGTTTAATTTTATCAGGTGCAGCGCCCAACTCTTTGGCTGTTAATGTTTCAACTGACTTTCCATTTTCAATCATGCTCACACGATCAGCCAAGGCCAACACCGCATCTATTCTCTGCTCAACAAGAATAATTGCAAAACCTTCTTTTTTCATCTTTAAGATAACCTGCCGAATTTGCTCAATCATCGAGGGCTGCAAGCCTTCAGTTGGCTCGTCAAGTAATAAGACTTTCGGGCGTAGCGCCAGCGCACGTGCGGTGGCTAACATCTGCTGCTCACCACCCGATAATGTGCCCGCACGTTGATCAAGCCGCTCGCCTAGTCTTGGGAATAAGTCTAGCACCCAGTCTTTGGTGTCAGCGCTCACTTTGCGCACCATCAACCCCATTTCTATATTTTCTCGCACGGTCAACTCCGGGAAAAGTCGACGCCCTTGCGGGATATAACCAATACCACGTTTGGGAATTTCGTGTCCGGGCAAAGTATTGATCAATTCATCTTCAAGCGAAATTCCACCACTCGATATTTTAACAATACCCATGATCGATTTTAATAATGTGGTTTTACCAGCGCCATTACGACCCATCACGCAAAGAATTTCACCAGACGCAACATTTAGCGAAACACCATGCAACACTTCAACCTGCCCGTAACCGGCATATATGTCTTTTACATCAAGCATCTTCAGACGTCCCCAGATATGCGCTTTGGACAGATTTGTTTTGGCGAATTTCCGATGGCGAGCCTTCCGCTAGTAATTCACCGAAATTCAGCACCGCAATATGATCCGCAGATTTCATCACAACATCCATATTATGCTCAATCAATAAAATCGTCGTGTCACCAGCCAAAGATTTAATGAGCGCGATAAACTCTTCTACTTCCGATTCAGATAACCCTTGCGTTGGCTCATCAAGAATGAAAAGTTTTGGACTCTGCGCAAGGCCCATGGCAATTTCCAGAATACGCTGATGTCCATAACTCAAATCACCGGCTATTTGATCTGCGCGATCAGACAAATTCACCTGCGTTAGAACTTCAGATACCGCCTCACTGATCTCTTTGCTTTTAAGTTTCTTAGCACGACGTAATGACAATTCAACATTGCGCGTAACAGTCAGCCCGGGGAAGATAGATGTGATCTGAAACGTATAAGCAATTCCAAGTCGGATCCGTAGATGGGCAGGTAACGAACTAATATCCCGACCATTAAAATAAACACGTCCAGAAGTTGCCGGTATTCTGCCGCATAACATCCCCACAAAGGTTGTTTTGCCAGCGCCGTTTGGTCCAATCAGCGCAGTGATAAGGCCTTCTTGCAACTTAAAATCAATATCAGTATTGGCCTGCAAACCACCAAACGATTTGCTTAAACCTTTTGTCTCCAAAATAGTTACGGAAGCCATGTTAGATACCTCCGTCGTAATTCACCGGCTAACCCTTGTGGGGCAAACAGCGTGAGCAAGACCAAAGCAAGACCTGCAATAAGCATATATGCAGGTGTGATAGCACTTGAATAATCGATCAAATAGAACATAAAGATCGTGCCAATTAGCGGCCCAATAGTGACGCCAGCGCCGCCAAGTAGTACCCACAACAATGGGAAAATAGAATATTGCACCGTTGCAAATGTTGCCCCAGCATAGCCAAAAAGCAACGCATAGGCAGCACCTGCAGAGCCAGACATGACGCCAGATATAATAACTGCCTGCAATTTTAGTCGCATAACATCATACCCGAGCATGGTCGCGCGCTCTTCATTTTCACGAATGGCAACAAGCGCTAAGCCAAAACCAGAGCGCACGATATAAGCTATGATAAAAAAGCAGATCGCAAATAATAGTAAAGCTGCAAAGAAGCGTCCCATTGGACTGGTTAAATCAATCATGCCAACCATTCGATCAGCTTGTTGGATAACAAAGCCCTCATCACCACGTGTATATTCGCCGAAATAAAGGATCGTCAGATAACCCGCTTGCGCGAACATCAATGTCACGATCATAAACGCAACACCCGTTGTTCGCAGCGCTAAAAACCCCACACAGATGGAGACGACAAGCGCCAGCAATAATCCTGCAACTAATGCAAAGATTGGATTGAAATCCCAGTACTGCATCGCAAGTCCAAGGCCATACATGCCAGCTGCGAAAAACAACGCGTGCCCAAGACTTAACAGTCCAGTATAGCCAAAGAGAAGATTATAACCCATCGCGTAAACAGCCAGAACTAAAATGCGCGCTAAGTTACCTGAATGATATTCCGGCAAGATAAAAAATGAGACGGCCAGAACGACGACAATTCCGATATGCAGCCAGTTCGAACGCTGAGTATCCGTCATGAGCGAATTTTCCCCATAAGTCCTTGTGGCCTAAAGACTAGGACCATAGCCACCAATAAGGTTGCTAAAATTTTAGCAAGCGTTGGAGAGAAAAACACTGAAATAACGCCATCACTCATGCCAATCAAAACCGCAGCAATCACCGTTCCAGGTAAGCTACCCAAGCCGCCAATAATTACCACAATGAAGGACAGCAATAATGGATCATGACCCATAAGATAGTGGGCTTGCTGAACGGGCACCACTAAAACTGCACCCATGGCGGCTAAACCTGCGCCCAAACCAAACACCCACGCATAAACCCGCTTTACCGGAACACCAAATGCACGTGCCATTTCGCTATCTTGCTGGGTTGCGCGCATGATAAGGCCAATTTTTGTTTTGGTCATCAATACCCAAAGCGCAGTTAAGATCACAATCGCCGCAAAAATAATGAATAACTTATAGCTCGTAATGGAAAGCCCCCAAGGCCAGTATATCTCAAAACCATTATCTCCAAATTCAAACCACGGAATGGCCAATCTCTGATTAAATGGCGCTTCAACGGGACGCGCTTCGGGACCAAAAGTCATCAATGTGACTTGTTGAATTATGTATAAAAGCCCAATCGTACCGACAATCGTGCGGTCAGGGTCGTAATCAATTTTCTGCAAAACGAGCCGATCCGCAACAGCTGCGATGACACCGACAAGCAGTGGGGCAAAAATAAGCGCTGCGATAAACCCAACAGCTGGGTGTCCACCCAATATATGTGCAACCCACCAGGCAATAACTGCACCCAGCATAAAAAATTCACCATGCGCGACATTTACAACGCGCATGATGCCAAAAACAATACTCAGGCCCATCGCCGTCATTGCTAAAACTGCTGCAATAACTGCACCCTCAAGGGAGGCAAGAATTAGATGCGGCCCAAATTCCATTATTTTTTCTCAGTCTAAAAACGTTAAAAGTTACAGATTAGAAAGACTGTGTTGTGTAATCCACTTCGTCTTCATACAACGTGTCCTCGATTGAGGTTGTATGTGAAACTACGAGTTTTCCATCTGTGACCTTTGAGATGTATTGAGATCCAAATGTCTGGTGTGTTTTGCCATTAAAGAGCTTTGCACCCTGCGGATGATCATCTGACATTGGTATGTCTGACATTGCTTCAACAGCTTCAATCAACTTGGAACGATCTTCTGGACCGCGATAGCCAGCAGACTCCATTCCAGCTTTGACAATATTGAGCGTTTCCCAACACCCGAACATGTGCGCAAATGTCGATACATCTTTTGAATCTGATGTTGACGCACCTTTATCATCCACACCGACCGCTTCACGGTACAATTTATCATGTGATGTTTGATTTGCCTGTGCGTGTCGCGGCATACCTTCCCAGAAATATGTACCTTCTAAAAATTCAAGACCTGGGCTATTGATATCAACCGCTTCTAAACTATCGATAAAGCCGAAGATTTCAGGGCGGCTTGGACCGAAGAATTCACCCAGTTCTTTCACAAAGGTCAGAACTGCCGGGCCCACCATGACGTGATATACAACATCTGTGTCACGTGGAATTTTCGGGAAGTATTTCGTAAATGATGTCTCAGCCGGAGGCACTGCAATTTTAGCAACAACATTTCCACCCTCACGCTCAATCGCTTCACTAAAGAAATCACGGTGATCATGACCAAAAGCAAAGTCAGGGTAAATCATTGTAACCTTCTTACCAAGATTGTTACCAACAAATGGCGCCATAGCCTGGACCTGACTTTTCACATCTGTGATGCCGGGCTGAAGTGTGTATCTGTTGAGCTTGCCACTTGCCACATGGTGTCCTTCTGAAACGACAAAATACGGTAGTTTCAACTCGCCTGCACGTGGTGCAGATCCAAAAACAACGTGACTGAACAAAGTCCCAAATGCGATATCGCAATTATGCTGAGATGCAAATTTCTCCACCACTTCCGCGCCACGCTTAGGGTCTGTGCCATCATCTTCGGCAACGACTTCAACCGGACGACCATTAATGCCACCCATGTCATTGATGCGCTTCACAGCAGCTTGCGTCGTGCGATCATACCAACGACCATAAGCTGCGCCAATACCTGTTCTGTGAACTTGAAAACCAATCTTAATCGGCTCTGATGTTTGCGCTTGCGCATAACCCATCATCTTCGGCAAACCTGTTGTTGCCAAGAGCGCACCTGCACCAATTCCCTTGAGTGTGTTGCGGCGGGAGACCAGTTTCGATCCCTTCTTCTTATCAGTCATTTTCGTTCCTCTCTGGAGCTAATATGGATAATCCTGCGATGGCAGTTTGTATGTATACTAATGAATTGTCCAGCCCTTTTTTCTAAAATTAATTGCCAGAAGAGCGCCTAAGCGCCCTTTGGCGCTGCCAATAACCAAAGACCAAACCATGTATAAGTTGCCATAAAAACCGCAATAGGAATATGGAAGAAAGCTGCTTCTTTCCACGTTTTAAAACGTTCTGCGATCACATAATGTGCCATCAGAACGGCGATAACATGGCCGAACACAACAAGGCTTGCCTGAGTTAACCAAATGCGTCTCACACTCGCAACTTCATTAAGATAGCCGGTTGTAACTTGATAGTTTTCAAGCCCTAAATAGTTCGATCCATTGCCCAAGGGATCCGATAATGCGGCGATTAGATACTGTCCATTAATCATGAGTGTCGTTAAATAATGCGATGCATGATAAACCGCTGCAATGGGTAAGACAGAGATCGCAAGCACAGCAAAAAGATCAACAAAGACAATCGGTTTACCTTCAGCGCGCTCATCCCCTAAACGAAGTTTGTTTACAATTTTTATTCCAGCCCAAATACAGATTGCAAATATCAAATAGAGCAAAAGATTAGCGGCTAAAATCCCTAATGTTGATTGCCAAACCACAGCAGATCGACCAGGGAAGGCTAGTGGATTAACATCAATTTGCACCAGCCACCAGAAGGTTTCATTCACGCCATCAAAGCTTCCTGAACCCAAAACTGAAAGTAAGAAAAAGGCCTGCATTATCGAAATATTACGATTTTCTAATGCCTGCCAACCAGGCAAACCAAGGCGCCAGCCTTCGCCACTGGGTAATATTTTAACCGGTGATAACTGAGATAAAAGCGCAAATAAAACACTAAAACACTCGACCTGTTTGCACCAAACTTGAGCCCCAAAAACAATCATCCCTACAAAAGTGAAAACCACATAGCCTAATACAAAATTTGAAAGCCGAGCCGGATCATCGGGCGCAATATCGGCTATAATGAAAGCATAAAATGCGACAAAAACAAGTATTGCGGGCAAGCAACCGATCCAGTGCGGGAGTTTGAGCCCCAAGCCAATATGATGCAGAAATCGATTATACAAACCGCTCCATGGATTAATCCAAGCCCAGATATTTCCAAATACGCTGTGCATCATGAAGATCGCGATCCACCAAAACGTCCATATTGATAAGGGAAGCATATTGACCAATGGATCACGTGAGCCAACTACACCAATTACGATGAGAAAAAGCACGATACCCAGCACCGCGATACTCACGAGATCTTTTAACAATTGATTCTGAAATATGAAATCGAATGATGGAAGACGTATTTGCACTGGCTTGAAGAATAAAAACACTCGATCATGCGGCAATAAAGTAACAAGCAGCATCGAGGCGATAACAGCAAGGCAACCGCTTATGATGTAAATATTAGTCGGCAAGAGCAGAACAATACCCTGTTCGGAGACGTGTGCCATTGCAAGATTTGCACTTGCCCAAAGACCAAAAATCGCCAAAATGAGCGTGCTTAGCAATGCTCTAACTCTCATAGCAATTTTCTCCTTAAGCTTGACACCGATTTGCCAAAGAATAATGTTTGCTTACTTACAACAACGGATCGACGCTGATGTCAAATAGCCGAAAACTCACTATAATTGCCATACTAATTCTCGGTGCACTTGCATTATTCTGGTCGCTGAATACCGTAACGTCATCCATATTGGTTTCAAACGTCAAAGCAATGAAAATGATGGACAGCATGTACTCTGTTTATCTCAACATGCAAAATGATGGTGCGCCTGATTTTATTACTGAAATCAAAGCAACAGATCAAAATAATGCTTTTGTGATGGGTGCACATCCAACATTTGGTGTCGCGATTCCACAGGGTTCATCACCAAGTTTTTCATCTGATGGTGCGCATATCATGGTCAATGTTGGTTCCAATAGCTATGAGGTTGGTGAGTTTATTCCGCTTACCATTGCATTCAAAAATTCAAATCCTCAGCAGATCAAAGCCATCGTTCAAGATCCTAATGCGTCGTCTGACAATATGGCCATGGGAGATGACGACCAAGACCAAGTCATGGGTCACGCTCAAATGGACCATTCAATGCACCAAATGGGGGTGGCAATAGAAATGGGGTCTGCTCAAAATCCTCCTAGTATTAGTATGAACGTAACGCAAAATGCAGACACTACTTGGTCTGTAAATCTGACGACACAAAATTTCGAATTCTTTGAGCCGGAAACCGAACCGCTTGAACATAAAGACGGCCAAGGGCATGGGCACCTTTATTTAAATGGCTTAAAACTGCAACGCATGTATTCCACAAAGGCGACCATCGGCGCATTACCCGCTGGCCAACACATTATTTCTGTCACATTAAACAGCAATGACCACAGAGCGTTTTCAATCAATGGTGCACCTGTTTCGGCATCGTCTGAAATTATCGCCAATTAATCTGAAAAACTGGAGGCACCATGTCAAAGACTTCATTTATCAGTCTAAGCGATTTACGCGCAAAATTCTCATCGGCAATGTCATTAATGTACCGGCAGGAAGTCCCCGCCTACGGCACATTGATGGACCTCGTTGCAAACGTAAATGATGCAACACTAAAGGCCGATGAGGAACTTGCAAATACGCTGAAAACAACGAATGGACTTACGCGTATATCAGATGAACGACACGGCGCTATACGTCTTGGAACGGCAGCTGAATTAAAGTTAATCCGACGGGTGTTCAGCCAGATGGGTATGTACCCCGTTGGATATTACGATCTAAGCGTTGCGGGCATTCCGGTGCATTCAACCGCTTTTCGGCCCATCGATGGAGGCGCACTTTCCATTAATCCATTTCGGATTTTTACATCGCTTTTGCGTCTTGATCTTATTGCGGATGAAACATTAAAAGCAGATGCGGAAGCTGTATTATCTCAACGGAATATTTTCACACAAAACGCCCTAGAAATGGTCAATCAAGCCGAACAACAGGGCGGTGTGTTAGACCACGATGCCGACAAATTTATCAATGAGATATTGAAAACATTTAAATGGCACCCTGACGCCAATATCTCGCAGAAACTCTATGATCGCCTACATCATGAACATCGATTAATCGCAGATGTGGTTTCCTTTAAAGGCCCGCATATCAACCATTTAACCCCGCGCACATTAGACATTGATAAAGTGCAAAATTTAATGCCTTCACGCGATATTTCTCCAAAGGCTGTCATTGAAGGGCCACCCAGCCGAAAATGTCCAATTTTATTGCGCCAAACATCATTTAAAGCGCTTGAGGAACAGGTTGACTTTACCGATGTCAAAGGAGGTAAACATACAGCGCGATTTGGTGAAATTGAACAACGCGGCATAGCGCTGACCCCAAAAGGTCGAACGCTCTATGATCGATTGCTAACTGAGACACGTAAGACATGCACACCTGCGCCTGATGGCTCTAATTCTGAGCAATATGTGAAGACTTTGCATACTGTATTTTCAGAGTTTCCCGATGATTGGGCAAGCATACGTGAGCAAGAATTGGCTTATTTTCACTACTCAACCTCCGAAACGACCGACAATAACAACGAACCATCTAGTGAGCCATTTGAAAAGCTCATCGCATCTGGAAAAATTCGCTTTGATCCAATTGTTTACGAAGATTTTCTTCCTGTCAGCGCAGCAGGCATATTTCAATCAAATCTTGGAGATAAGAAGACCGCAAATATCGCACATAATTCCAATCAAGGACTTTTTGAAACACAGCTTGGTGCCAGCGTTCTTGATGAATTTGCCCATTATGCAGAATTGGAAAACAGCTCCAAGGCAAAATGCATGAAACTATTCAACATCAGTAATGAGCTTTAAATCGTTTTGGCAAAGTTTGCTGTGACACGGCAAACAACCGCGGTGTTGTTCCAGTCCAACGTTTAAATGCGATATGAAAGTTTGCAGCTGAGGAAAAACCAGTTCGTTGCGACACTTCTTCAATAGTTTTGTGGCCATTGTGTAATTCTCGAATAGCAATATCTCGGCGCAAACCATCTTTAATTTCCTGAAAGGATGTTCCATCATCCTTTAAACGGCGCATTAAAGTTCGTGGCTCAAGTTTAAGCTCATCGGCCACATAGGCCAGATTACAATCTTCCCAGGTTGAACGATATAAGATCTCACGAATCTGCAGCGTCCGCGTATTCTCATGCAAATTGGTAAAAATCCAATCCCGAGGTGCACGTTTTAAAAATTCAACGAGTTCTGTATCCGTGCGCCCCACAGGGCGCTGATGTTTGCCAAGCTCAAACGAGATGGCAGAATAACGGCGGTTAAAATCAATCTGCGCAGCAAAGATCACATTGTAATCTTCTACAAAATCAGGTTCATCAAAAGCAAAATGAACAGATTGAACGGTAACTTCTCGCCCAGCCAGCCAAGACAATAAACCATGAGCTAATTTCAAAATCAGCAAATGCCCAAATCTTTGAACGCGTTGCTCACCGTCCGGTTTTAAAACCAGTTCATAAAGAGCGCCTTTATTCGTCAAGACAAACTGATAATCATCTAATAAGAGGTTCCAAAACGTTGAAAATTTGTACAAAGCTGACGGTAAAGTTTTTGCCTGACGAGCGGTTGTTAATAGATGTTGAAGCGCACGCACGCGCACAGGCCTTGACCAAAGCCCCATCATCTCATCGCCAGTTTCAATTGCTGCAATAGCATAAAGCCATACAATCTGATCAAGCGTTACGCGTTGAAAGGGTTGACCATCGACATCAATTAAACCCGCCCGCTGCAAGAAAGAATCCAATTGTTCAGTGGAACAAATTCCACTTAACGCATCCAACCAATCATCAATAAATAAAGATGAGACGGTCGCAACACGTGCTGATTGATAAATTTTCATACGCGCAAGATAATCGAATTTGTCACTTTATAAAAGGATTTTGTCACATAGAGTGTATTTTTGATTCAGAACATTAATAGTATGACATTATAGAATAATCGAAGAGGTCCTCAATGGCTTATAAAGCACCAATAGAAGATATCATGTTCAATATTGAGCATCTATCATCATGGGCTGAAGTCACTGAGCTTGAAACCTATTCAGACATTACCAGCCAGGATGCAGAAGCAGTCCTTGATGGTTTTGGACGGTTTTGCTCCGAAACGATCGCTGAATTAACAGCGATTGGTGATACTCAAGGATCCAAATTTGATGGCGAAAAGGTCATTTTGCCGGATGCCTTTAAAACAGCTTATGATCAATTTGTAGAAATGGGCTGGCAAAGCCTACCGCACCCTACTTCTCATGGCGGGATGGGATTGCCGCGCGCATTAGGTGCTGCTGCAACTGAAATTTTAAATTCATCTGACATGAGTTTTGGGCTGTGCCCACTTTTAACCGATGGTGCCGTTGATGCATTAATGCTCACAGGTTCGCAACAACAAAAAGACCTTTATCTAGAGCCGTTAATCTCAGGTCGTTGGTCAGGGACAATGAACCTGACCGAACCGCAAGCCGGCAGTGATTTAGGGCGAGTTCGCACAAAAGCGGTTAAAAAGCCCGATGGCACTTATGCGATTAGTGGCACAAAGATATACATCACCTATGGTGAACATGAATTATCAGAAAATATCATCCATCTAGTTCTTGCTCGAACACCAGATGCACCAGAAGGCCCAAAAGGACTAAGTCTCTTCATTGTGCCAAAATTTCATGTCAACGACGATGGATCATTGGGTGAGCGAAACGCTGTAAACTGCATCAGCATTGAGCACAAACTCGGCATCAAAGCGAGCCCAACCGCCGTGCTTGAATATGAAAACGCGCACGGCTTTTTGATTGGCGAAGAAAATCATGGCTTGCAGTATATGTTCACCATGATGATGAGTGCCCGGTTCTTGGTGGGCATTCAAGGTGTTGCAATTTCAGAACGCGCTTACCAACACGCGTTGGCCTATGCAAAGGATCGCGCACAAAGCCCTCCTGTTGATCGAACCACAAAAGAAGCTGTGGCAATTATCCAGCACCCTGATGTCAGACGAATGCTTTTACGCATGCAAGGGTTGGTCGAAGGCGGTCGTGCTTTATCCATCGCTACCGCTGGCTGGTTGGATCTGGCAAAAAATGGCTCCGATGAACAAATAAAATCAGCCAAACCCATTGCGGAGTTTCTCGTCCCAATGGTGAAAAGTTTCTGCACAGAACGTTCATTAGAGGTTACCTCTCTTGGCGTACAGATCCATGGCGGCATGGGTTTTATCGAAGAAACGGGTGTTGCACAGTTTTATAGAGATGCACGTATTTTACCCATTTATGAAGGCACGACAGCAATCCAAGCAAATGATCTTTTAGGTCGTAAAATTCTGCGCGACAAAGGTGTGTTGGCCAAAGAATTTATGGCGTTGATCATCGAGACAGAAACAAAACTTCAATCAGGAAATGACCAAGCAAGGATGTTTGCTGGTAATCTTGCAAACGCACGTTCGGCGTTTGAGAAGAGTATTGATTGGCTCATTAAAAAGGCACCCGATGATATTAACGCAGCCTATGCAGGTAGCGTTCCAATCTTGATGTTGGCGGGAAATCTGGCCGTTGGCTGGCAGCTAGGCAAATCTATTTTGGCAGCACAAGCGCAAATCAAAGAGAATAATAATGTCGCATTTCATGCACAAAAAATCGCAACAGCATGTTTTTACGCACAACACATATTGGTGGAATGCGAATTAGAAAAAACACGCATCACCGAAGGTGCTGAAAGCATCTATAGCGATGCGCTTGAACACCTAACACCACAATGATTGAAATACGAGTTTTTAGTCTCAGAAAGATTACATAAATGTCGGAAATAAAAACCTTGCCGGAATATGAAAAGCTCAAGCTTGAAGTGCTGGACAATAATGTTTGTGTGCTTACGCTTAATCGCCCCGACAAGCGAAATGCACTTGATGTTCAGTCAATTGAAGAGCTGTTGGACTTTTTCTCCAATACAGCAAAATTTGGTGTCCGTGCGGTCGTATTAGCAGGCGAAGGCGATCATTTTTGCGCAGGCCTTGATCTCATCGAACATTGGAAAGCTGATCGTAGTCCAGATGAATTTATGCATGTTTGCATGCGCTGGCACGAAGCTTTTAACAAGATGGAATATGGTGGTGTTCCAATCATTGCAGCACTTAAAGGTGCTGTCGTTGGCGGCGGGCTTGAACTTGCAAGCGCTGCCCACATTCGCGTTATCGATCAATCAACCTATTTTGCGCTTCCAGAAGGTCAACGCGGTATTTTCACAGGCGGCGGCGCAACTATTCGCGTCTCCGATATGATCGGTAAATCACGCATGATTGATATGATCCTTATGGGACGTGTTTATCAGGGACAAGAAGCTGTCAATTTAGGGTTAGCGCAATATATCACTGAATGTTCAAGCTTAGAAAAAGCTATC
>CAJQOR010000003.1 GCA_905479965.1 uncultured Rhizobiaceae group bacterium
GATAACGATTAAGACGAGAATAAAGCGTCCGAATAGTTATCAACGCGATCATTTTAGGCATGGAAACAAGTGATGTTATCATGGGTGCTATTGGTCCCATTTTACATTTTTTGGATCGCGCAATCCTAGCTATTTTCGTCATTGAAGTCATATTAAGATTAGTCGCTGATTTTAAAGGCTTTTGGCGCAACCCGTGGCGTATTTTTGACTTCATTATTGTGACTATTTCACTTATTCCAGCAACAGGTGCCCTCTCTGCTATGCGGGCGTTTCGCATTTTACGGGTCTTGCGTCTTGTCAGCCAAGTCAGAGCGATGCGGCGCGTGGTTACAGGGCTCTTATCTGCCCTACCCGGTATGGGCTCTATCGTGCTTCTGCTTGGACTGATCTTCTACGTCTATGCGGTGATATCGACGAAGATCTTTAAGGACGCTTTCCCCCAATGGTTTGGCTCCATCGGCGAGAGCTCATACACTTTATTCCAGATCATGACACTTGAAAGCTGGTCCATGGGCA
This sequence comes from uncultured Rhizobiaceae group bacterium, assembly GCA_905479965.1. Next base: position 517 of record CAJQOR010000003.1, read on the forward strand.
TTGTCCGCCCCGTGATGGAAGAGTTCCCACTATCGTGGATGTTATTTGTACCGTTTATCATCATGACGGCCTTCACTGTGTTAAACTTGTTTATCGGTGTGATTGTTGATGCCATGCAGCAAGAGCATGAAGCTGAAGCACGTGCTGAGCGCGAAACAATGATGAGCGAGAACGAGCAAATGTTGATCGAAATTCGTGCTATGCGCAAAGAGCTGCAAGAGATTAAAGCCAGCTTGAAATAATCAACCCGATTTATTTCCAAATTGTTGCATTGTAAATTTGTTGCGATGTTGCAAGGCTTTGCGTTAACATTGCACTGCGTATGAGATTCGGTAAAATCTCAATTTTAATGATGTTGCGCGTAGATTTTGACGCTAAGAACTTTTGTAAGAAAATATCTTGGTGCCACAACTTAATAAGCGCGTTGTAAAGGAAAATACCATGCCAATGGATGCAGGCGATATTGAAAAATTGATCAAACAGGCATTGCCTGATGCAACTGTGACCATTCGCGATCTTGCTGGTGATGGGGATCACTATGCAGCTGAAGTCGTGTCAGAGAGCTTTCGCGGCAAGACACGCGTTGCACAGCATAAAATGGTTTATGACGCGTTACAGGGAAATATGGGCGGTGTATTGCATGCACTCGCTTTACAAACGAGCGTGCCTGAATAGGTCTTAAACAAGGACATAGTCTAATTTAACAAGAGCCTGAACGGCCACACAATATCGGGACCACGCTCAAACGAGAACACCTCTTTTATGGGGTAAAGAAGAGTGGGAATATGGGCGAATACCGAATGAAATTTCGGTCGATAGTGTGTGCGGCCACGCTATTGGCATTAGGGGCAAGTGCTGCACAATCACACAGTAACCAACCAAAAAACGTGCCCCCCTTAAATACTGGCGACGCTTATAAAATCAACGAAATGTTGGCGAAAAAAGCCCAAATTACCGTCAATAATGCGTTTTTCTTCGTTAAGTTGAACACCTCAGATGGACAATCAAAAACAGTCATCACCAATAATGTACCTTATGTGCCAAAACATGTTTGCTACGGCTGGATTGTGCATTTAGACGGTGATGATCGGCTCGTGAAATTCACCGAGATATACACCTCATCCGCGGCGCCAAAAACCTGGTCTGGTGAAGGCAATCCATATGGTGCACAAGAAACCTCCGCGGATCGAAAATCAACTCGCACAGAAAAATTCATCACCACCTATAAAGGTTGGATAGAAAACTCGTGGTGCGTAGATGAAGGTGATCCGCTTGGCGACCATAAAATGGAAGTGCATGTCGATGGTCAGCACATTAAAACTTTTGATTTTCAGATCGTAGAAAAAGAAGTCTTTCAAGCAATGGATGTGCAGTAGAAATTTAATCTGAACTGCGTTCTTTGCTTCAGGGCAACCAGCTAATGACAGTGATATGTATTGTCTTTCCGCTTATTGTGGCAACCTTCGCTATTTGTGCGACCACCATGCGCATTTGCAGCTGTCATGGCGAATATCGATGTTAAAAATACAATAATCATAAGCGAAGAGATGGTTTTCATTAATTTATCCTAGTAATTTGTTGTGCCCCAACGTAGTTAGAAGTTTACGGTGTGGCTACAAACTTAACACACTAAAAGGTTGTTTTTCTTTCCATCTAAATTGCCCATCAAACAATCAACCTTAGGTGACAATTCGTGAATGGTGCATTGAACACGCTCATTGGAAAAGTTGCGGAATAGCAATTTCACAATAAAATGCCACAAAAATAGACCAACTTGACCTAAATCAAGGCGTATTACGCCAAAGTTTGTCAGAGTATCTCTAATTTGAAGCACAAATTGGAGACTACCATGTTAAACGACGCATTAACGCCACCATCTCTGACATTGCGCATTGGGCTGGGTAAACTCATTGGCTTTGTTATCGGTATTTTGGGGTTTATATTTCTCCCCTATATCGCGCCTGAAAGCTCGTTGATGCTCAGGTTCGGATTAATGTTATGGTACACGACCATTGGCGCAATTATCGGGGTATTTGGTGTTTACGCGTATCATCCCGTACTTAATTTGCCGCTTCCCTGGTGGATAAGAGCACCCATTATCGGTGGGTGGATGAATTTTGTACTTGTCCTTTTCGCCTATGATCAATTTGCCTATCTTATGCAAGCGGTGACCGTTTGGGGCTCAACCTTAGGAATGGGAACCCTCACCTCGCCATTTTGGTTCATTGCAGAAGGTGCGTTTATTGGATTGTTGATGGGATGGTGCTGTACACGCTTTGGCGGAGAAGGTCGTGACCTCATTTTGGAGACGACGCGATAATTTATGCAATATTGAAGTTTGCTTAAACTTTAAGCAGGAAACTTGTTGAACATGCGCATGTATGCGCTTTCATAAGTTCTAGTACCCTATTTCTTATATTTACTTTGACTTTAACGGTAACTCTGTCAGGCTTGAAATTAAGTTTAAAGCGTTGCGATTCGCCGTAAAGCTAGACTTGTATTTGGATCAAAAGATGTTTGATTTGGGCGTAACTGGGCATGAATTTTAACAGACTAAGTGTGAAAGAACTTGGGCTACTGGATCGCGTGGACGAAGCTTCATTTGACCACCTAACCGAACTTGCCTCTAACATCTTAGCTGTCCCGGTTTCACTGGTTTCCATTATTGATAAACCCAAGGATCGTAAGTTTTTTAAGAGCATTGAGGGATTGCAAGAGCCTTGGCTTTCGCGTGGTGAGACACCACTTAGCCACTCATTCTGCCAACACGTCGCCCAAGACGATGCGCCATTAATTGTTGAAAATGCACCTGAACATGACCGCGTTAAAGACAATCTTGCCATCCCCAACTTAGGTGTTATGGCTTATCTTGGGGTGCCAATACATGACCCTCGGGGTCGCGCCATCGGCGCATTATGCGCAATCGATTCCAAACCAAAAAAATGGAGCGATGAAGATCTAGCAGCGCTTACAAAATTGGGATTGTGTGTTGATGACGCTATTCGTTTGCGCTCAGCTTTAAAAACAAGTGAAGCTATTCGTGAAGAACAGGCGGATTTCACCTATGCGATGTCGCACGATATTAAGGCACCAATCTTCACGCTTAAAATGTTGTTGAGCGAACTTGGTCCCCTCTTTGAAGTAAATTCTGATGAACATGCAGAGTTCTTGCAAAAGGCGTTACAAACCACCGAACGCATGGAGCAAAAAACCACAGATATACTGAAATATGCCTATATGGGGCGTGAACGCAATGAGCTAGAAGATGTCAATCTTAACGAGATTGCATCTGAAGTTATCACCGACCTATCGGGGTTAATTCAAAACAGCAATGCACACATCACTGTTGGTGAAATGCCCACCATTGTGTCTAACGGATATTATATGCGTCTGCTATTTCAAAATCTTTTGTCCAATGCCTTGAAATTTCAACCACCTGGGCAATCACCAGAGATTGATATTAGATCTGAAAGCGATGTTTTTGAAAACACCCTTCACATAACGGACAATGGCATTGGTGTGGATGAGAAATATCAAAAACAGATATTTAAACTTTTTGGCCGTTTGCACACGCAAAAGGATTTCCCAGGTACAGGGCTTGGCCTGGCACTCAGTGCAAAAGTTGTCAGTTATTTGAACGGTGAAATCTCGATCAAATCCAAGGTTGGCAAGGGCACAACTTTTTCTATTATTTTGCCCATACAGGACAAAGATGCGGCTGTTCAATGTTAGAGACCGTATTACTCATTGATGATGATGAGACTGACCACTTCTTTTTCAACCGGCTGGTGAAAAATACAGATCTGATCAATCAGGCGATATGCTTTCAATATGCTGAAGAGGCATTGGAATATCTAAAACAGAAAGATCGTCCAAAGATCAGCGCGATCTTTTTAGATATCAACATGCCTCGAATGAGCGGGTTTGAATTTTTAGAAGAAGCTAAAAAAATATTACCAGACAGCTTTTGCGAAAAAGCTGTGGTTGTTATGCTGACATCTTCGATTGCCCCTCAAGACAAAGAGCGAGCAAATGAATTTGACGTCATTAAAGCATATGTGAACAAACCTCTAGACGCTGATCGTTTGGCAGATATTGTCGCCGACATTTCCTAAAAAACCATGATTTATAACAGTTCAGACTATTTATAGGCATAAAAAAAGCCACTCTAGCAAAGAGTGGCTTTCTCGCATTTTGGTTCCGGAAGAGGTCTCGTCGTTATTTGATCTTTCGCTCGAACGATCAAACCAAACAAGCATCCGGTTCAAAAGTTATTTTATGAAGACTGCCCCACAAAACTACCGTTAAACAAAGACCCAACCTTACCTGTTAAAATGCTCGACATTGGACCACCTCCTTTCAATACGTTAAAGATGTGAAGAGTGTGACCGAGAAAATCGATTCTGACAATCATTAATTTGGAAAACATTTTTTCTCTATTCTTTCCCTTTTCAGAACTATTTGATTGATGCGCCAATTAAACATTTTTTCTCGCTCATTCAGCAAAACTTGCGACTTGAAAACTCTAATTAAAAAGCTCATATATAGCGAAAGATAAATACCCCTTGAAGGATGGCACTATGGCTGGCATTGCAGACCTAATTGATAATGAAGTTAAAACTAATGATGTTGTAGTCTTTATGAAAGGCACACCAGACTTTCCGCAATGCGGATTTTCCGGTCAGGTCGTTCAGATCATGAACTATTTGGGTGTTCCTTATAAAGGCATCAATGTTCTTGCAGATGATGAACTTCGCCAAGGCATTAAAGATTATTCAAACTGGCCGACAATCCCGCAGCTTTACGTTAAAGGCGAATTCCTAGGTGGTTGCGATATCATACGTGAGATGTTCCAAAGTCAGGAACTGCAGGAGCATTTTGAACAAAATGGACTTGAGCTAAATATCGCAGCAAGTTAAGCTATTAAATATTCAGGTTTAAATACCTGTGATTGTGATTCTAAAGAGGCGCTTAAGTGCCTCTTTTTATTTTGGTATCACGCATTTTTGAAAGCCTGACATGACAAAAGAATCAATTGAAAACCAAACAACCAGTAGGCTTTCAGGTGCACAGAGAGCTGGATTCTCTGAACTTGCCTTCACCGTTTTCATTGCTGCAACGGTCTCTATCATTGCCTTTTCGGTCGACATTATGCTGCCTGCACTTATGGATATCGGCAACGAATATCAATTAACCGATCCCAATGATGCGCAGCTTGTAATCGTTGCTTTCATCTTTTCGCTTGGTGTGTCGCAATTGTTTTTCGGCCCGTTGACCGATGCTTTTGGACGACGACTAATTCTCACATTGGCGTTGCTTTCATTTGCCATTACCTCCGTGGCAGCATTATTTGCACCAAACTTTGCATCGCTGTTATTTGTGCGCGTGTTGGCCGGTGCGTCTGCGGGTGCGGCCCGGACCGCAGCTCAAGCCATCGTGCGTGACTGTTATTCTGGAAATGACATGGCGCGCGTGATGAGCAATGTCATGGCTGTGTTTATGGTTGCACCATTGATTGCACCAGCAATTGGTCAATACATTATTTATATTGCAAACTGGCACTGGATCTTCTTGTTCTTGGGTGCTGGTGGCTTTTTAACCTACTTTATCGCCTTCTTCCGCCTGAAAGAAACGCAAAAAATCGAAGACCGCATGTCTTTGTCTATTGCGCATGTTGTTGATGCGTTTCGCGAGAGCTTGAGATACCGCCGTCCTGTAGGCTATTGCATCGTTGCCATTGCGTTTTCGGGCGCATTGTTCACATACGTGGTGACAATTGCGCAGGTTTTTGGTGAATTATATGGCATGGGTAGTAATTTCATTTACGCCTTCATGATTGCAGCCGCGTCAATGGCGATCAGCAGCGTCATCAATGGGCGGATCGTGAAAAACACCCCATTGCGTAAGATTGTTCATTTATCGATTATGGCATTCCTTGCGGTCACTGTGATCTTCTTTATCGCAGCAAATTTTGCCACAGTACCTTTTGCGCTCATGCTATTTGTAACCATCATGACTATGCTGCTATTTGGCTTTGTCGTGGCCAATACAACCGCGATTGCGCTCGAGCCTTTGGGGCATATTGCAGGCACTGCATCATCGGTTTTAAACACAATGTCAGTGAGTTTTGGCGCACTTATTGGTGGTGTATTGGGACAGCTGTATGATGGCACAGTTATCCCAATGGCAAACGGCTACCTAATTCTTGGGATTGTCAGTTTAATCGCAGCATTATGGGCTGAGCGTTGGACGATGACTTTAAAATAGTCGCAATAAGCTAGCGCCATAACTCATAACGCAACTCATCCCACATATCTTTGTTTGGCGCGTGGATCAGTCCACCATCGATTGTCTGAGGTCGATAATCACTACCATCAAAGCGGGCAGAATATCCACCTGCCTCTTGGTGGATGAGCGTACCACCCAAATGGTCCCAAGGCATCATTTTGCTATAAAGGACGAAATGTGCGCGTGCTGTCGCTAGAATACGATAATCGTGAGCTGCACAGCGGTAACCGAAAAAATTTAAGCTGCGAGCCTGATTTGAAAGCAGTCTTACGCGCATTTCATGGGGCAAACCAGTCCAAGAGATCGAGCCTGTTGCTTGGTCAAAACTAACAGGTTCTGACACCTGCAAACGGATATCTTTACCATCGGCTTGACGGTAGAAACCACCCTCACCCTTACGGGCATAAATCGTATCGTTCATCACTGGGTCATGGATAATCGCACCGATCGTTTCACTGTTTTTAACGATCGCTAACATGGTGCCAAAAATTGGGGCGCCACTTGCAAAATTGAATGTGCCGTCAATCGGGTCGATTACAAATGAAACACCTTCCCATTTGTGATTTTTCAAAACATTTGCATCTTCACTGACGGATTCTTCACCAAACACAATTGCATCTGGAAATTTTGCGCGTAGCTCTTTTGTTAAAAACTTCTCTGCGGCCACATCAGCAATCGTTACAAGATCAGATGCATTGGTTTTGGCTTCGATATCATCACCACCTAATCGTCTGAAATGCGGCATGATTTCTTGAAAACCACACAGCGATATGAGGGAAATCAAATCGTCAAAGTCTTGGTCAGTTAAATTCATTATGCATCTTTCTCATCAACATCAACATTTGCAAAATCAAATAGCTTATTATCAAGCATATGTGACGGTCTGATGTTACCAAGTGCTTTAATCATACGATCTTTGCGGCCAGGCATTTTGGATTCAATATCATTGATCATTTGCTTCATGACATTGCGCTGCAAACCATCTTGTGAACCACAAAGGTCACACGGGATAATTGGAAATTCGAGCGCGTGCGCAAACTTCTCTAAATCATCTTCAGCACAATAGACCAATGGGCGCATAACCATGACATCACCTTCGTCATTGATCAATTTAGGCGACATAGATGCCAAGCGAGCACCATGGAAGAAATTTAAGAAAAATGTTTCCAACAAGTCCTCACGATGATGCCCAAGGATCAAAGCGTCGCATCCCTCTTCTCGCGCGACGCGATATAAATGGCCTCGACGCAGGCGTGAGCAAAGCGCGCAATAGGTCGAGTTCTCAGAAATCTTATCCGCTACGACGGAATACGTGTCTTGGTATTCAATGCGGTGCGCGATGTTATGTTTATTTAGAAAATCAGGTAGAATGTGCTTGGGGAAATTCGGCTGCCCTTGATCAAGATTACAAGCCAACAGATCAACATTTAACAATCCACGCCATTGCAACTCCATCAATATTGCTAAAAGACCGTAGGAATCTTTACCGCCAGAAAGCCCAACTAACCAGCGCGGACGCTTACCATTGGCCGTTTCCTCAGCACTTGGCAACATCGAAAACTCATCAAGGGCCTGACGGGTATTACGGATCAAACGTTTGCGTAGTTTTTTAAAGCTCAAACTATTGGGCGCATTCGCAAACAACGACAATTCGTCTTTTGCTGAACTTTGCTCACTCACTGCGTCTTGTTCTGAAATTTCTGGGATCACATTCATAAAACACATCTTTTCGATATCGGGTTATCGTGGTTTTAGCGTTTGATAGATCAAATAACAATCATCAATATCGCAGCTTGCTTATGTGCGTTCATAAAAAAAGCCCCATACTCGAAAGAGCATAGGGCTTTTGAAATTTAGTTCTTTCTTTGTCAGAAAGAATTAGCGTGAGTAAAACTCAACTACTAGATTTGGTTCCATGATAACCGGGTAAGGAACATCAGCCAATTGTGGAAGACGAACAAAAGTCGCAACCATTTTGTTGTGATCAACTTCAACGTAATCAGGAACATCGCGCTCAGCTAGGTCTTTTGCTTCCATAACGAAAGCAAGTTGTTTTGACTTCTCACGAATTTCAACAACATCACCAGGCTGCAAACGGTATGAAGGAATATTTGTGCGAACACCGTTTACTGTCACATGACCGTGGTTTACGAACTGACGTGCAGCAAAGATTGTTGCTACGAATTTAGCGCGATATACAAGCGCATCCAAACGAGATTCCAAAAGACCGATTAGGTTATCTGGTGTATCGCCCTTACGACGCACAGCTTCGTTATAGATTGAGCGGAATTGCTTCTCGCGGATTTCACCGTAATAGCCCTTAAGCTTCTGCTTTGCACGAAGCTGAACACCAAAGTCAGACAATTTGCCTTTACGGCGCTGACCGTGTTGACCTGGGCCATATTCACGACGGTTTACTGGTGACTTTGGACGGCCCCAGATATTTTCGCCCATACGGCGATCGAGTTTGTATTTAGATGCTTGGCGCTTGCTCATCGCATTTCCTTTCAAAACAACATCCCCTGCACCACCATGGTGAAGGGTAGGAAACGCGCCCTCCTCTGACTTCTATTGAAGTCTGACAGAATACTCACCAATACGCTTGGTTGGGAACATTCACGGGACACGTAGAACAGCGCGAATGAGTAAACATCCGCGCTTGTCATGGTTTCTAGTGGCTAAACAGGCTCAAGTCAACTTGATTTTGCTGAAAAATCAGAACTTAACGGCAAGTTTTGCCGTCGCGCCATAGGCTTCGTAATTGCTGGCGCCTATTCCATCGAAAAACCCGTTAAAATCAAGGGTTAGTCCATGATCATTCGCAACGCCAAAACCAAAATCCAAACGCGCCGATAAATCACCGACCAAATCTGTTCTAACTGTGTTGGTTACCGTATCCAAAAAGCCTGAATCTTGGAAGTTCCACAGACCTTTAACACCAAATTTTGGTGTAACAATCAAACCGTTGTCCGTTAAAATTTCAGTTTTAAACTCTGTACCGAAAATTACCTGACCCAATTCAATTGTTGCTTCGGGGATCACCACGTTCAGGCTATCTGTGTAAGCGTGCTGAACTTCATGGATATAATTAAACCCAAAGTTTGGTGCGATGGTCCAATCATCGTGCTGGAAATCGCCTTTTAACTGACCGCGAATGAGAAAGCGCGTTGTATCAAACTGATCAATATAAGTTCCAATGGGTGAGACTTTGTTATCAGATTGACCGTATGCGATACGGCCATCAAAAATTAAGTTATCGCGTAGGCGTGCAGCTAAATAAGGTCCAAGAAGCCAGCCAGTACCGCGCACATTAGCCGAACCGTTGACTTCTTTGGCGTAGTCCACTTGCGCCATAACACCATAAATAAGGTCTAGATTTGCGCGATAGCCAACACCAAAGTGGCTCACTGCAAAATTTTGGCGTTGTCCGGCTTCTTTTGAACGGGAAACACTGCCATCAATCCAAAAATTGAAGGGATTGGCGGAGCTATTTTCAGCACCATATCCCTGCCCAGCAAGCCCCGAACCAGTATTAGCAGAGAAGGTCGCATTGTAATTTTTTAATGAGCCATCCGCCTTATACGTCACGGATGATACTTCACCATCATCGGTGTTACCGCCCAATTGATCACCCAAATCAGGCTCAGAATTTAAAATGTTACGCGCACGTCGACGTACAAAATTATTGGTGATTGCAGATGTATTTACAGACGTCGTTGCAGGGGTCACATTAACGGTAATCGTTCTCGTCTCACAAAATGTCTGATCTGCCATTGTACTCGCCGCAGCACAATTGGCCACTGTTACACCTTGCCGTCCGGAATATGATTGCATTGTAATCGTGAAGCTTAAAGTCGAGCCACCAAAAGGGACTTTATCCACGGGGATCGTGATATCTTTTGTGATCGTGCTCAAACTCGTAGTAATGCTTGCCTGCGTTGCAGAACCAGCTTTCGGGGCTGTTGTGGAGACATCATTTCCCCACATCTGGTAACTTGTTGCCGTATAGTCGATCTGTCCAATCGCGCGGAATGTTATGGGGTTATCAGTTTCACTTGCGAGTTGGTCTGAATCAATCGTAACGATTTCACCCGAGACTGAAGATTGATAGGACCCGCTTGATGTGCTTGTCGCCGAACCTGATGTTGTAACACCAGTTGTTGTGGTAGGTGCAAGGCTCGTTGTCATGGCAAATGATCCCGCAAATGCGGAACCTGTCGCGAAGACAGAACCAAACAATACCAACCAGATAAATAAGATTGAGGCTTTAAGCGCGCCCATTTAGTAACACCCCGAAATGTTTCCCTTAGATTTGCACTTGCTACCACGACCGGACAAGACCAAATCACATTTGTAGAGGTTTATAATGAGCTCTATCGAATAATGGAATAAACAATAGATCAAAAATCTACATAATTTGCACTATTTCACCAAATATCGCTGGCACGCATCGCAGAAGTTAAAATTTCACCGTCAATTTTGCTGAACCACCGTAAGATTCATAATTAGATGAACCGATCCCATCAAAGAAGCCACCAATATCAATATTCATACCATTGTCATTTTCGATATCGACGCCAAAATCCAAACGAGCGGATAATTTCGCGTTGTTTAATGTTGATGCAGCACCGGTGGCAGCATTTAAAAAACCGGTATCTTTGAAGTTCCAAACACCTTTAAGACCAGCGCTTGGGGTCATAACCATTCCATTATCCAATACGAATGTTTTTGAGACATCAGAACCAATTGATATTTGCCCCAGATTAACAGTTTGCTCTGGGATAGTTGCGCTTAGGCTATCGACATAGGCTTTTTGTTTTTCGGTGAAGTATATGAACGAAAACAGCGGTGAAATCTTCAAATCATCATGATAGTATTCACCTGTGACACGCGCTTTTATAAGAGCCCGTGTTGTATCAAAATTATCCGTATATGCACCCGTTGGTGAAACTTTGTTTGATGATTGACCATAGGCAATGCGACCATCTAGAACAATATTGTCTTGCAGGCGCGTCACAAAGTAAGGGCCGATCATCCAACCCGTTCCCGATACGCTCGCGCCAACTGATGTATCAGTTTCATCCGCCCGATCGATTTGCAAAATACCGCCAATCAAAAGATCGGAGCTGATCTTGTAACCAGCACCGAGATGCACAATGCCAAAGTCTTGCGACTGACCATTTTGCTTGGTGCGAGACAATGCGCCACTTATCCAAAAATTTGAAAAACCTGTTGGTTCTGCAGACCCATCAGCACTGTATCCATGCCCAAACTGGCGCGCAAGTTTGCGGTTTGTTTGCGCGTTAAAAGAGCCATTAAAACCACCAGAAGTTTCTGACAAGCTGTAGCCAACTGGATTGATCCCGTTACCCTCGGTATCAAGTTGCTCATGCAAATCAGGCTCGTTGGCTAAGATACCACCGGCACGACGGCGAAGAAAATTATTAACAATAGCGCCCGTATCGGCACCCGAACTCGTCAGCGGCGTAACAGTGACTGTAAGGGTTATAGTTTGACACTCATAATTATTTGGAAATGATGCATTTAGAGTATTGGCTTGTGTACAGCTCGTTACAGGATCACCATCTGGTGAACCAAACGCCTCCAACGTGACCGTGAATACCGTATTTGCTGCGCCGACAGAAACTTGATCGACAGGAATTGAAAAAGTTTTAACGACATTCTGGGCTAAAGATGTCACAGTTGTTTCAGTTGCGGATGAAGATTTTGGCGCGGTGGTTGAAACATTAGCACCCCAAACCGTATGTCCAGATGCGCTCGTCGCGTTAATATCAAATACAATTGCGTTGTCTGTGGCACTACCTAACAGATCTGAATTGATTGTAACTGAGGTCCCACTTGTCGATACCGCTGAATTTGCCTGTGGTACAAGCGAGGACGTTAGCGAAAGCGTGGATGATCCGGCATTTGCAAAGCCCGATATGAACAATACCGATGCAATGGCTACAAAAAAACACAACACTATGTTTTTGAAACTTTTAAACATAACACCCCTCACAATTTACCCCATTAAAACACTAGTAAAATCTACACCTTATTTTTTACCAGTGACTGTTTACACGAGTTAACAAAAGATTAACAGTAAACTTTTTGCAAGCAGTTAATTTCAATAGGTTTTTGGTTAATTCAAAACGATTTTAAATTGAAAATGCAAAAAATGAGACTTTTGATAAAGTTGTGTTTTAAGACCATTAACAAGCCATAATTTTAATTAAAAAAAACTTGGTGGAATCTTTCACCAGTCATGATAATTCATAGAACTTATAAAATTAAACCTATCAGGACGTTTCTTTGGCCCGGAAAACCAGCAAAAGAAAAAAGATAAGCAACAATAATTCACCCGCTGCGCATTATACGCCCGGTGACATAATACGCCCTGCACTTCCAAATTCTCTTTATATTTTGGTCTATACGTTTGCGTGTTATGGGTTGATTATATTAATGCAAAAATCCTATCTCGCTATCGACACGCTGCGTTCTCACAACGAGACTGATCTGGCCAATGACATCATTGGCGTATCGCAATATATTATCGCCAGCATAGCACCTGCGCTTGCAATCGCTGGGCTGTTTACATTGGTTGAAATTCTAACAACCAAGCGTCTGCGCAAAGCAACATCTTATACTTTGTCGTTCTTAAATTTGATTATTAGTTTTGCAGGATTCGTGGCGTTTGTTTACGTCTTTGAACTAATGTTATCGTCTTTTGGTCAAACACCATTACTTCAGATCAGTGCTGCGTCCCATGGTTATATCGTTGTCTATGCCATCACAATGGCGTATTTTTTTATAGAAGACGTTTTGCTTTACTGGGTCCATCGGTATGAACATACCAATAAAGCGCTTTGGTATTTGCATAAAATCCATCATGCGGTTGAGGATATGGATAGCATCTCAGGAGCATTCCACCCGTTATCCAATATCATTCGCTGGCTCGTTACGATCCTACCTTTGAGCTTGTTCATTAAAATCGAACTAAATGATGCTCTGGTTATCGCGTCATTTCTTGCAGGTGTGCATTATGCTCAACATACTCGCGCGCCACTTCATTTTGGGTGGTTTGGAAAAGTCATCGGCGACAACCGATTTCATTTTCTGCACCATTCTAAAGATCCGCGTTACTTTAACAAAAATTTCGCTGCGATCTTCCCAGCCATTGATATGATGTTTGGCACGTATATGGAGCCAAATAAAGATGCGTTGCCTGATACCGGGCTATCACATCTTCGCGGCGCGCAAAGCGTAAAGGAATTTCTATCGGGCCAACTAGCGCCGCGACAACGATAATATTGAAGAACGTTTATTAGCCTGACTTGGCTTGATCGGCGATCCACTCAAATACCCGCTTTGGGCCTGATGTAGCTTTAGAATAATCACGGCTCATGATGTGACCCGCTTCGCTTTCAACCACTTGATCCATCATTTTAACCAGCAGCCCGTTTTCGATGACCTGATCAATTAAACCCAACCAACCAAGCGCTACACCATGTCCTGCCATCGCTGATTGGGTCACCATGTCGTAATTGTTGAAGCTAACATAGTTTTGCTCGCGTTCACCTGCGACACCCATGACATTAAACCAACCTTGCCAGGTCAACCACTGCGCCTGTGCTGGTTTTGAAAGGCTGAGCAATTGACATCGGAGCAATTCTTCAGGTGTTTCAGCAGGACCGTGTTTTTCAAGATATTTGGGACTGCAAACCGGCGTAACGCGTTCCTTAAGAAGTAAAATATCGTTGGCCATCATTTTGTTGAGAGGTGCAACATGGATTGCAATATCACAATCATCACCTTTGACTTCTTGCGGTGATTGCGACGCTAAAATTTGAATTTCGATTTCATCGCCAAGTTCCGAACGCAGATGCGCAAGGCGCGGTAAAAGCCAAAATGTGGCAAACGAAAAGTCTGCAGAAATACGCACCCGGGGTTTTGATTTCTGCACCTGCAAGCGAGAAACGGCCTGTTCCATTTGTGTCATGGACGGGCGAATAATATTAATTAAACGCGCACCATCATTGGTGAGTGACACCCCGCGATGTTCGCGTTTAAACAACACAACACCAAGCTCTGTTTCCAACGCTCTAATACGCTGCGACATAGCGCTTTGTGTTAATCCAAGGCTTTCTGCAGCCCCTGTGAAATTGCCGTTTCTTGCAACAAGATCAAAGGCATAAAGACCAACAAGGTTGTGACTAAGTTTCCTATTAATGGAATTAATGTCAGCCATTAGGATTTACCCTCTACAAACCGATTTAAATATGTAAGACTATTAACGATCTGTTAATTTGGTGATCGGATTTGTTCGATATGTCAAGCTAATAGTGGGCTAATATTAGGGGGAGGAGCACAAATACTAATCAAGGTTTTGGTCAACTTTGGTGTGAAAGGTAT
>CAJQOR010000004.1 GCA_905479965.1 uncultured Rhizobiaceae group bacterium
CAGCGGATAGGTTTGTCACCCAATTGTGCAAGTTCTTGGTTTTCGCGTGCCCAGCCAATGGCTTTTTTAGATGCATCAACATGAGTAACTTGTGCGCCGTGTTGCGCGGCGATTAAACTTGCCACACCGGTATAGCCAAAAAGATTGAGCACTTTTAGTGGGCGGTTAGCAGCTTTAATCTGTGCGGCCATCCATTGCCAGTGCGCCAGTTGTTCGGGGAAAACGCCGACATGCCGAAATGACGTAAAACGGCCGTAAAAGTCTGTGTCGAGCAACGCCATCGGCCATGTTTCACCCAAAGCCCCTTTTGGAAATTGCCATCGACCCATGCCGTCTTCTTCAACATCACCTGTGAATAACGCATCAGCTTTTTGCCAAAACGCTGGCGTTTGTGACTTCGGCCATAAGGCTTGCGCCTCAGGGCGAATAATTAAGTAAGGGCCATATTGCTCAAGCTTCTCACCCTGGCCATGTTCATTTAATCCGCTGTCGATGAGGCGATATTGTTGTGAATACCCCGCCTCAAGAATAAGTGGAATATTTTCATCGGGTCGTACGCCGGTTCGAGGGTCTCGTTTTGATATGGGCTGCGCTGCGATGTGTTTTGGTTTCGCGGATGCCGCTGGGTTGGTTTCAGCAGTATGTGAAGGCTTTTTGAGTGAGTGTTTATAGCGGCCTTGCGAGCTGGCAGATTTTGCACCTGAAGGTCTTGAACCTGCAGACTTTCCTGAGTTCCGTGATTTTTGGGCCAATTTTTAACCTCAATACATGCGGTGCTTGTGGGAGCCGCTAGGAATTAGTTGTCACCATTTGGTTAGCAAGATTGTCGGCCTTTTCTTTTTGCCGATCTGCTTCAACGTGCCATTTAGTAGATTCAGCCGCTTCTTCTCGCGCACGTTGACGATGCTTACCTTGCTTAAGCCACGTAATCATTGACCCCATAACCATGCCAATCATCAGTGCTATAAACAAGAACACAAAAAATGGGGCGCTTACAGATAATAGCGTATCGGCTGGTTCAAATGGATTGAGCGCAAGCGTCACGGATTGTCTGTTGGCGATTGATAGCAAGATCAACACCAATGCAATAGGGATAAATATGACGACCCGGATGATTTTCTTAAACATATTGCAAGACCTGATTGAGCAAAAATTCTACGTCTCGGGAAGACTTAAGATGGCCCCCGATAAATTGCAATCATCAAAAATGAATAATTGCCTTCAGGTGAACGATTTAACCCTCAGGGTTGAGGCGTTCACGCAGTTCTTTACCTGTTTTGAAAAATGGCACCCATTTTTCTTCAACAGACACAGATTCGCCAGTGCGCGGGTTGCGGCCCGAACGAGCAGGGCGATGTTTGACTGAAAATGCGCCAAAGCCACGGAGCTCGACGCGATTTCCTTCAGCAAGTGCTTTGCTGATTTCATCTAAAACGGCATTGACGATATTTTCAACATCGCGGTGGTAGAGATGCGAGTTCCGAGTTGCTAGTATTTGCACCAATTCAGACTTAATCATCTATTTCCCCTCGAAATATATCATCATTACTAGTTTTACTTATGTGTTGAGTTGCCAAATTGCCAAACTGAAAGCAAGCCGTCAAGGAACAGTTTTTGGTCTTTTAGCCAATTTGGTGCGATTTTACTGTCAAAACCCAGTATTTTCTGAACAATACCCTCAAACGTACCCATCAAAAATGGAGCTTGCGGGACCCGCGGCTTGCGACGCTCGATAATGTCAAGCTTTTTGTCGATATCTTTCGTTTCTAGAAAAGCCAGAATTTCAGCCTCTCCGCCTAACGAATCAATCAACTTATTCTCAAGGGATTGTCTGCCTGTAAAAATACTACCATCGGCGATTTTCAAAGTTTCTACGCGCGTTAAACCACGGTTTTCGGCAACCAGATCAACAAACCAGTCATAACTATCTATCACCATTGAGTTAATCATCGCGACTGCTTCATCACTTGCGGGATGAAAGGGAGATGGTTCAGCTTTTAATGGCGAAGATTTAATTTCTTCATAGGAAACACCGATTTTTTCTAATAATTCCGAGACTTGCGGATATTGGAAGATAACACCAATGGAGCCGACAATTGATGTCTCACCGGCCACAATATGATCAGATGCTGCAGCGATCATATAGCCTGCAGATGCAGCTAGCGTTCTGATATCAGCAACAACGGGCTTTTTGTCTGATACGCGCTTGATTGCTTTGTAGATGCGTTCCCCGCCAAAGGTCGTTCCGCCAGGGGATGAGATTGTTAGGATCAACGCTTTCGCATAATCGTCTTCAGCGATGCCATCCAAGCGGGCAATAAGCTCATCGTCATCTTGGATGATGCCGGTAATTTCCACACGCGCAATATGATCACCGGAAATGATCTCATCGTTTTGGGTTAAAATGATGCTGCCAACAACCAGGAGTACGACCAGCACCGTTGCTATGCGCCAAAAACGGAGCTTTCGTCTTAAATTGTGTCGGTCAAAAACGCTATTTTGATCCATATCTTGTATCCGTTCAGATGTTTTGCGCTGGAATTTTATTGAAATTCAAATATAAGTCTTAATTTATGACTACGGTATTTGAAATACAATATCTCTTCGATAAAATGGTTTATTAAAGAGTGGTCTTGATCTGCAAGCGAACACCAGCTTTTTGGCGATAATATGAATCCATCGGTCACACGCATAGAAGCGCAATATGCAAAGGCGCAGGCCAATACGCGTTTCGTTAAATTCTTAAAGTTTGGATTACCGATATTTGGTGTTTTCATCATTCTTGGATTTATTGCAATTTCATATCTTAATACTGTTTTGCCAGAGGGATTGGTGATCTCCAGCTCAACAATTGAGGATGGAAAAATTGTGATGAACCAGCCTGTATTGGCCGGACAAAATGGCAAGGATCAACCCTATAGGATGAAGGCTGATAGAGCTATTCAGGACATTGGCGATTCGAGCGTTGTTACGTTAGAAAATATTGAAGCGCAATTGCCCATGAGTGATGGTCAAGAGGCTATTTTAATCGCAGAGCAAGGCATTTTTAATCAAACTGAGGAAACCTTAGTATTTGATAAGCCTCTGCAAGTGAGAACATCATCGGGACTAATCGCAAAATTTCCGTCTGCGAAATATGACGTCGGTCTTGGCAATTTTGTTAGCGAAGGATCAGTTGATATAAAATTGGATGGCGCGCAAATCAATGCAGATAAAATGGTTATGTCCAACAATGGGCAATTGGTTTCGTTAGAACACAATGTTAAGATGACGGTTAATCCCAGTGCGATTAAGCCAAAAGAGCCTGAAGAGCTAGAAGCGCAAACAGAGAAAGAGTAATCATGATGAGAATATCCGTATTTCAGATAATTTTCACGGGTATCGTTTTGATATTGAACACACTGAGCGCAACGGCCCAACAAGCCAATAGCCGCATCAGCGGTATGGGTTTGTCAAGCGACGAGCCAATCCAAATCGAGAGCGACCGCCTGGATATCGACGATGGGTCATCTTCTGCTGTGTTCAATGGCAATGTGAATGTGGTTCAGGGCGACACTCTCTTACAGTCTGGCAAAATGATTGTTTATTATGCTGGTGGCGGGTCGGTGTCTGCTGGCGCAACCGATATTGAAAAGATAGAGGTTTCAGGCAGCGTCGTCTTGCAGTCTGGCAATCAGACAGCGACCGCAGACCAAGGTTTATTTAATATGGTCGCGCAAACACTCGTTTTGACGGGCAAAAAAGTTGTGTTGTCGCAAGGTGATAATATTTTGGTGGGCTGTAAATTGACTGTCAAAATGCAAACCGGAGATGCGCGTATAGACAGCTGTAAAAATGAGCGCGTTATTTTTCAAATTGACCCGAAATCAGCGAAGCAGTAGATGTCATACACTATATCGCATCTGATCGAATTGAGTTTTCAAACGTGACACTAGACCCACAAGTTTCTGAACATCTGTCCAGTACCAATCGGTACGAAGGGACTTTGATCGCACGTGGCTTAGTGAAAGCATATAAATCAAGACGCGTTGTTGATGGTGTTTCGCTTGGTGTCCGCCGTGGCGAGGCAGTTGGCCTGTTGGGCCCCAATGGCGCGGGTAAAACAACTTGCTTTTATATGATCACAGGTCTTGTCCCAGTTGATGATGGTTCCATTGAAATTGATGGGCATGACGTTTCAGAAATGCCGATGTATCGCAGATCACGGCTCGGGGTCGGCTATTTACCGCAAGAAGCCTCTATTTTTCGCGGTCTATCCGTTGAAGCCAATATTTTGGCCGTTTTGGAAATTATTGAACCAAACAAAAAAGTCAGGTTGGAAAAACTTGATGCACTGCTCGATGAGTTTTCTATTGAGCATTTACGTAAATCGCCTTCCATAGCGTTGTCAGGTGGTGAAAGACGTCGATTGGAAATCGCGCGCGCGTTAGCATCCGATCCCACATTTATGTTGCTTGATGAGCCGTTCGCTGGTGTTGACCCAATTGCTGTTGCTGATATTCAAAACCTTGTCCGCCATTTAACCCAACGCGGGATCGGAGTTTTGATAACCGATCATAATGTGCGCGAAACACTCAGTTTGATTGATCGCGCTTATATAATTCACGCCGGACAGGTTTTAACCCATGGGCGCCCCGCAGACATTATTAACAACCCAGACGTAAGACGCCTTTATTTGGGCAATGATTTCTCACTTTAAAGAAAAATTTAAGGATGAAAGTGGAAATTCAAGTTCAAACTTGACCTTTTCGTCAGATTAAGCAAAATGTATGCCAGTTTAGAAGTTCCGGGTTGAGGATGGGTCTTTCTGCTATTATTTACATTCTGTCTGGGTGTATATAAGGCGAAAGTGAGTACGGGGTCTTAAGTTTTATGTCTCTTTCAGCGAGTTTACAGTTCCGTCAAAGTCAGTCTTTGACAATGACCCCGCAATTGATGCAATCAATCCGATTGTTACAGTTCACATCTTTTGAGTTATCCAAATTTATTGAAGATCAGGTTGAGAGCAATCCGTTGCTTGAGCTTAAAAACCCATCTGATGGTGGTGCGCCGACAGAAGAAGAGGTTTCTGCAGGCAATTTGAGCGATGATAAATCAAACTCGACAGATGTAGGTTCCTCAAATGACACTGATTTAAACGAATTTGGTCAGATGGAAACATCATTGGATGTGAACATGGACAATGTTTATCCCGATGATGAACGCCAAAAATCAGACCCAGTTAATCTCAATCATGATTTACAAGTTGGTGCGTCAGGGGAAATTTCTGCAAGTGGAACCGATATTGATTTAGATAGTTTTGCTGCGCGCGCGCCTGGTTTGCGCGAGATAATGAACGAGCAAATCGCCATGACGTTTAAATCATTGACGGATCGGGCAATTGCGGCAAGTTTGGTCGATCATTTAGATGATGCTGGTTATTTGCATGTTGATTTGAGCGATGTTGCTGAACGCTTGGGTTCAAATACTGACCAAGTAAGTGTCATTTTATCAAAGGTGCAAACTTTTGACCCGCCTGGGATTTTTGCCCGCAGTTTAGGCGAGTGCTTGAAATTACAGCTGATCCGCAAAAATCGTATGGACCCTGCAATGGAGGCTTTGCTGGACAATTTAGAACTTCTAGCAAAACGGGACTTTAAATCATTGAAGAAAATTTGCCTTGTTGATGAGGCTGACCTTTTAGATATGATGTCAGAAATTCAAAGTCTTGACCCAAAACCCGGCACTTGTTTTGAAACTCAAGGTGTCCAAACAATTATACCTGATGTTTTGGTGAAAAGCACCGATATGGGGGAATGGCACATTGAAATGAACCCGCAAACGCTGCCGCGGGTCCTTGTAGATCAAACTTATCATTCTAAAGTGACGCGCGGTTTGAAAAAATCCCACGCCGATTATGAATTTATGAATGAGTGTTTGCAATCGGCCAATTGGTTAGTGCGCAGCTTGGATCAACGCGCCAAAACAATTGTCAAAGTCTCAAGTGAAATTGTAAAGCAGCAAACTGAGTTTTTTGCCGAAGGCGTATCGCATTTAAAGCCTCTCAATTTGAAAGCTGTTGCAGAAGCAATTGAAATGCACGAATCAACCGTTTCACGGGTGACATCAAATAAATATATGATGACGCCGCGTGGATTGTTTGAGTTGAAGTATTTTTTCACAGTTTCAATCGGTGGTAGTGAGGTCGGTGCGGATGCCCATTCGGCCGAATCTGTTCGGTTTAAAATTAAATCGATGATTGATTCTGAACTCGCTGAACGCGTTTTATCTGACGATGAAATTGTAAAAGCTTTGAAAAAAGATGGTGTCGACATCGCCAGACGCACCGTTGCCAAGTATAGAGAAGCCTTAAATATCCCATCTTCGGTTCAGCGTCGAAGAGAGAAGAAACTGCGTGCTCAAGGCTTGAAAACAAAATTATCAGCGTAATTCAAATTTTGTAAGTGATTGAATTAAAATCAATTATTCTAAATATACAATAAATACAAATTTTTACGAATTGACAAAGTTCTCATATAGAACTAGTAGCACGCTTGATTTTATATTTATTATCCAAATTAAATTTGGCCAGTTTCCACAACCGAAGCAAAAATGACCTATTTGCTTGGAAGGTTTCGATTATTGGCGTACAATAAGCCAGTATCAAAGTTGGAAAGGATGTTCGATGACAATACGTGTTTCGGGAAAACATATGGACATTGGTGAAGCGTTTCGCACACGCATAGAAGACCATGTTTCAGATGCAGTGACCAAATATTTTGCGGGTGGTTATTCTAGTCAGGTCACAGTTGAAAAATCTGGCTCCAGATTTACATCTGATTGCAAAGTTCATCTCGATACCGGTGTCGTTTTACAGGCCACAGGTGAATCGCAAGATCCGCTGCAGTCTTTTGTTGCCGCAGCAGAACGTATTGAAAAACGCTTGCGTCGTTATAAGCGTAAGCTCAAAAGTCATCAAATTAATACAAACCCAGATATTTTCTCGGAAGTTGCCTACAGTGTTATGGGCACCAATGAGAATGTTGAAGAAGAAGTTTCCGAAGATTATGCCCCGGCAATTGTTGCCGAAAGCACCAAACAATTAAACGTTATGTCAGTTGCAGACGCGGTTATGTCGCTTGATCTGACAGACGAGCCATTATTGATATTTAAAAATGCGGGCAATGATGCGCTTAACGTTGTTTATCGTCGTAACGATGGCAATGTTGGTTGGATTGATGCTGGGGATGTCAAAAGCTAATTGGTTTAATAAACCAATCAAGAGGTACAAAAATGTCACTCGCTGATGTCATAGCGCAGAGTTCGATACTGCATGCGCTAAAAGCAAGTTCAAAAAAACAAGTTTTACAAGAACTTGCTGAATGCGCTGCGCAAGAAACTGGCCTGCCAGAGCGTGAAATATTTGATGTAATTTTGCAGCGCGAACGCCTGGGTTCAACAGGCGTTGGCAATGGAATTGCGATCCCGCATGGTAAATTGCAAAAGCTTGATACAATTGTTGGGTTTTGCGCAAAGTTGGAAGCTCCGGTTGATTTTGAAGCATTAGATGATCAACCAGTTGACCTGGTTTTCATGCTTTTAGCGCCTGAGGGTGCTGGTGCGGATCATTTAAAAGCACTGTCGCGGATTGCACGTATTTTGCGCAATGACGACACAGTCGACAAAATCCGCGGTGCGCAATCAGATTCAGCGATTTATTCATTATTGACACAAAGCTCAGCGTCAAACGCGGCTTAGTCTGGTTGATATAACTGATTTAGTGCAGTGTCGCGGGTGACAAATCGTCCTCTGCGGCGCGAAAGAAGGTGCTCGTTCTATCGTCACTGAGGTAGATTGGTGTGCCATCTGCTGAGAACAAAGCCCATAGATTTTGTCCCGGTTCAAGCTTTTGCTCAAGCGGGAAACGTTCATTGACCTCTTCCGAGCTGATTTGGCGAATATAGGCAATCTTTCCCTCACCAATGAGTGCAAGATCTTCAGCTGATTCGATGTCTTTTCCTAGAATTGAAAGCATACTTGCCTCCTGTATCGGTGAAATTTGCCTGTCATCGGCAAAGAACACGCGTGACCCACACCCAAATAGGTGTTTGTAACCCAATAATTCATGGTCAGTTATTAGTCTGCAACAGAAATGTTAATTTTCTTTATCAAACGCTCTGGTTCAGGGCGGATAAGGTCAACCGACAACATTCCATTTTTTAGTTCCGCTGCATCAACTTGCATTCCATCGGCAAGGATAAACACGCGTTGAAACTGTCGCGCAGCGATGCCGCGATATAAAAAGTCGCGCTCTTTGCAATCTGTTTGGCGACCTCGGATCACCAATTGGTTTTCCTCAGTCGTGACGTCCAGCTCATCCTCGCTAAAGCCTGCGACCGCTAACGTAATGCGTAATTTTTCCGCACGCGTGCTCTCCGCTTGGCCATGTAGGCGTTCAATATTATAAGGAGGATAACCTTCAGCGCCTTTTGCAACACGTTCTAAGGTTTTTTCCATCGATTCAAAACCCAATAAAAGTGGGCTGGAAAACGGGGCCATTCGTGTCATGTCGTCCTCAAAAACTAAGCAACAAACTTCTAAATAGACCCAAATTGGCGTCTACTGTCTTTTCGATATGGGATCAAAACGCTGTCGTTACAAGGCTAAATGACGATAGAAAAGTATCACTTTAACTTGATAGTGCTTTGCGAACGTCAGAAATTGTTGGAATAGCGGGTTGAGCGCCGGGCTTTAAGCAGGCCAGCGAACCTGCAACAGCTGCTTGAGTTAACGCAGCTTCAAACTCAAGATCCGCGTCTAGTCCTTGTGTGAGATAACCGCAAAATGTATCGCCAGCGCCAACTGTGTCCACCGGCGTGATTTCAAGCCCATTGGCTGAATATCTCGCACCTTGATGGTAAGCAATCACACCATCGCCACCAAGTGTGATAACCACCGAACGATTATGCGCATCGGCGAAAGCTTTCATTTCAGCATCTCGATCTTCATGAGATAAAGTTCCTTTGCCAATTAACAGATCAAATTCTGTTTCATTGGCGACAACAATATCAGCAAGTGGGGCAAGTTGGGCAGCCTCATCTGTCATGGGCGCGATGTTAAAGATAGAACGAACACCTTTTTCTCGTGCCGCTTCAAGCGCTGTTTTCACTGCAGCAGCATCAATTTCCATTTGTAAAAGCAAGCAATCGCCAGCATGCATTTGGTTGATAATTGAATGCGCATCATCGGAATTAACTGCACCATTGGCACCTGCAACAACGGCAATCATATTTTCCCCATCGCCACCAACGAGAATGAGTGCTGTCCCTGTTGCAGCGTCAGTAAGTTTGACGTTATCTAAGTTCGCATTTGATGATTTGAGTAATGCGAGCGCCATTTCAGCAAAGTTATCTGAGCCAACAGCACCCGCCATTTTGACATCCGAGCCGGCACGTTTTGCAGCAAGTGCTTGATTTGCACCTTTGCCGCCTGGGGCTGTTGCAAAATGGTTTCCTGAGACCGTTTCACCGGGGCCCGGCAAACGGTCGGTATTTGCAATTAGATCCATATTAATTGAGCCAAGAACGCAAATCATGATAACTCCTTGAAAGATAAATCAGTCAAACATCACGGTCTTAAATTAAGCCGACCTGACGAACCAATCGGCTTTACCACAGATAACGGCTCTGGGTCGTTAGCTTTTTCTTGTTTCTCCACCGCGTTTGTACTGTCTTGCGGCGCACTGTCCTGAAAATCCATGGATTCAATCTTTGTGCTGCGTTTGGTGATTTTGTCCGTAGACGTTAAAATTTGCTCGATATCCTTTTGACTCTGGCCAAAATGTGTCTGCAATTTTCGAACACGATCATCCAAACGTGAAATGTCTTCCATGAGCCGGATAACTTCGCCTTGAATTAAATGGGCTTGTTCTCGCATGCGCGCGTCTTTAAGCACGGCTTGAATAACTTGAATGGACAACATCAATAGTGACGGTGATACAATAACAACTCGCGCCTTATGCGCGCGTTGAATGATGCCCTCGAAGTTTTCATGCACCTCGGCAAAAATGGATTCAGATGGGACAAACATGAAAGCGGTATCCTGAGTTTCTCCCTGTATGAGGTATTTCTCAGAAATATCCTTGATATGCTTTTCCATGTCGGTTCGAAACTGACGGGCAGCTTCTGTTGCTAATCGATCATCATCAGCCTTTTTGATGGCATTCCATGCTTCAAGTGGAAATTTTGCATCAATTACCAGATCAGGTGAATCATTGGGCATGGTGACCGTACAATCCGGACGGGTTCCGTTGGATAATGTTGTTTGAAAATTGTAAGCACCTATCGGCAAACCATCTTTGATAATGGTTTCCATCCGTGCCTGTCCAAATGCACCGCGGGTTTGTTTGTCAGATAAAATTGCCTGCAAACCCACCACATTTTGCGCCAATGCTTGAATGTTGTTTTGCGCCGTATCAATCACTGCCAAACGTTCTTGCAGTTTCGATAGATTTTCATGGGTTGTTTTAGTTTGTTCAACGAGTGAATTTCCCAGTTTTTGGGTCATACCATCAAGGCGTTGATTGATGTTTTGATTAAGCTCAGATTGGCGCGACCCAAATAGCTCTGCCATCGTGCTCATACGCCCCTGCATCTCGCTTTGAGTTTTCAAAAGCTCATTGAGCTGCGCGTGAGCCGCTTGTGATGCTTGCTCAGCTTCCGATTTTGCCATGTGCCTTGAATTGGATGAACGCCAAAGAAGATACAAGATTGAAAATAGCAAAACGAACAAGGCAATAACAAAAGCAATCGTGATGTCGCCAATTGAAAATGTGTTATTGCCAATCGTCAGCAATGGGCTTGATAAGAAGTCTGTATTTATATCCATTTTCCGATGCTAACTGATTCTAGTTGATTTGTCAGATCAAAAGGTGAACATTTTTTCGCTTTATACGAATGCGAGTACATCTTTTTATTGACCTTGAACTCGCAAGACCTTATTTCACCCATTATGACTATAAAACCTATTGTACTTCTTCCCGATGCAGTGTTGCGCAAGCCATCAGAGCCTGTTGAACGCTTTGATGATGAATTAGCAAAATTTGCAGCTGACATGACTGAAACCATGTATGATGCGCCCGGTATTGGTTTGGCTGCTGTGCAGGTTGGCGTATTGCGTCAGATGCTAGTTGTGGATGTGTCCAAAGATGAAGATAATCAAAATCCAGAAGTCTTCATCAATCCAGAAATTGTCGACGAGAGCGACGAAACGAGTGTGTATGAAGAGGGTTGTTTATCCATCCCCGACTATTACGCTGAAGTTGAGCGTCCCGCGATGATTAAAGTCAAATACTTGGATTTATCGGGCAAAGAAAAATTCATTGAAGCTGATGGGTTGATGGCGACATGTCTTCAACATGAGATTGATCATCTCAAAGGCGTTTTGTTCATCGACTATCTATCTAAATTGAAGAAAAATATGGTGATCAAGAAATTCACTAAAATCGCTAAGCAACAAGCGTCTGTGCTTTAATTTTAAAATCAATTTAATCGGAGGAAGCAGCTTATGCGTATCGTTTTCATGGGCACGCCAGAGTTTTCGGTTGCAACACTCCAGGCATTGATGGATGCAGGTCATGAAATCATCTGCGTTTATACCCAGCCGCCGCGACCTGCAGGACGTAGAGGGCTTGAGTTAAAACCATCCCCTGTGCAGGTTAAAGCTGAAGAGCATGGGATTGAAGTTCGCATCCCTATAAGTTTGAAAAGCGCAGAAGAGCAGATAAAATTTGATGCGCTCAAAGCTGATGTCGCGGTTGTTGTTGCCTATGGGATGCTGCTACCGAAAGAGATTTTACAAAGCCCAAAACACGGCTGTTTTAACGGACATGCATCACTTTTGCCGCGCTGGCGTGGTGCAGCTCCAATTCAACGTGCAATTATGGCCGGAGACAGTGAAACAGGGATGATGATCATGCAAATGGGTGAAGGCTTGGACACAGGCCCTGTCGCGCTTGTTGAAAAAGTAGCTATCACCGCAACCACAACAGCTGGAATTTTACACGATCAATTAATGAATATTAGCGGCCCGCTTGCTGTGACAGCGATGCAACTGCTTGCGGCAGGTGAATTAACGTTCACTGAGCAATCAGATGAAGGTGTAACCTACGCTAAGAAAATCGAAAAAGCCGAAACGCGGATAGATTTCTCAAAAAGCGCAGCAAGTGTTCACAAACATATTATGGGTTTATCGCCTTTCCCAGGCGCTTGGTTTGAGTTGGGCGAAGGTAAAAAGGCTGCACGTGTGAAGGTGTTAGCGTCAAAATATATTGATCATGTTGATAGTTGTGAAGCTGGTACCGTGATTGATGACGCGCTGACAATTGCATGCGGTGATGGTGCAATTGGCCCGGTCGAACTTCAAAAAGCTGGGTCAAAGCCGATGAAGATTGACGAGTTTTTGCGCGGTAATTCCATTCCAAAAGGCACAAAACTAAGCTAAAGCGGTTCTATGCCTAGATATAAACTCACAATCGAATATGACGGAACAGGATATGCAGGTTGGCAACGACAGCCTGATGTGCCAACCATTCAAGCAGCGATTGAACAGGCAATTTTTAAGTTTTCGGGTCAAGATGTTACTGTATCAGGCTCTGGTCGCACAGATGCAGGGGTTCATGCGCGTGGACAGGTTGCACATTTCTCACTTGAAAAAGACTATACAGATGAGACAGTTGAAGGCGCGATCAATGCCCACCTAAGAGCCCAGGGAGACCGGGTCGCGATCGTGTCCTCTGAAACAGTGACGGAAGATTTTGATGCGAGATTTTCAGCAAAAAAACGGCACTACATCTATAAATTCTGGTGTCGGCGCGCGCCGCTAACCCTCGAGCGAAACCGCATGTGGCAGGTATCCCATCCACTTGATATCGATCTAATGCATGAAGCTGCGCAACGACTTGTCGGCCAACACGATTTTACAACATTTCGCTCCGTACAATGCCAAGCAAAAAGTCCGGTTCGCACATTGGATAGATTAGACGTGATCGCCTCAGATGATAGTGCGCTGGTGGAAATACATGCATCCGCCCGTGGGTTTTTACACAATCAAATCAGATCGTTTGCCGGAACATTGCGAAAGGTGGGTGAAAACCGCTGGACGCCAGATGATGTTGCTAAAGCATTAGACGCCAAAGAGCGGAGCGCCTGTGGACCAGTAGCTCCGCCCTATGGATTATATTTTATGCGCGTTGATTATTAGGCGTCAATTTTCCCTGCAAGTTCCGGATTGAGAACCCATTCTCGCGCTCTGACAAAATCAATCTTGCCGCTCCCTAAAATGGGAACTTCACTGATGCGAACCTCTGCTGGGATCATCAAATCCATAGCATGCTGGGATTTTGCAAACGCCATGAAGCTTGGACGATCTGCATTTTCAGCGTCAGTCATGAGGATCAATCGTTCACCTTTTTTTGCATCTGGAACTGAGACCACGACGGTTAGGTCATTTGGCCATAACTCGCCCGCAAGTTTTTCAACAGCTGCGAGTGATACCATTTCACCCGCAATTTTTGCAAAACGTTTGGCGCGGCCACGAATGGTGATAAAACCCTCATCATCCATGGTAACGATATCGCCTGTATCATGCCAACCATCCGGTGTTGGCGCTAATACTCCGGGATTATCTGCATAAAAATAACCAGCCATGATGTTGCCGCCCTTAACATAAAGTCGGCCACCTTCATCAATACCGGGCACAGTTTCAATGCGATATTTAATACCGGGAATTAAGCGACCGACCGTACCCATACGATTGTGCATCGGGGTATTTAACGCGATCACTGGAGCAGTTTCCGTCACACCATAACCTTCTAAAATGCGCACGCCAAACTTTTCCATATAGAGTGATTGCGTCGATGCTTTAACGGGTTCCGCACCTGAGAAACAATACCGTAGTGACCTAAAATCATAGGAGTTCGCAGTTCTTGCATAGCCAGTTAAAAAGGTATCGGTTCCAAATAAGATCGTAGCATTAGACGCGTAAATAAGTTCCGGGATCACACGATAATGCAGAGGAGAA
>CAJQOR010000005.1 GCA_905479965.1 uncultured Rhizobiaceae group bacterium
CTCAAAAGCACTCCTTGCAGACGCTGGTTATCCGGATGGATTTTCCTTTGGGCTTATGTGCCCGAATGATCGTTACATCAATGATGAAGCCATTTGCCGTGCTGCAGCTTCAATGCTTGCAAAAATCGGTGTAGATGCAAAATTATCAACCATGCCTGTTCGTGCTTACTGGCCTGAGCTTCGTGCTGATAACTTTGATATGTATCTACTAGGTTGGTCACCAGGTACATTTGATGCAGAGCACCCAATTCGTTTCTTGGCTTCAACGCCAAACAGCGAGAAGAAACTTGGTTCATGGAACTTCGGCGGTTACTCAAATGCACGTGTTGATGAATTGCTTCCGATGATCCAAACGGAAGTTGATGATGCAAAACGTCAGGGCATGGTGGATGAAGCGCACAAGCTTATCCAAGATGAAGTTGCTTACGTTCCAATGTATGTGCAGCCGTTGATCTGGGCTACAAAGGACAATATTTCACTCACACAAAGAACGGATAACTTCTTTATCCTACGCTGGGTTACAGTGAACTAAGCTTTTCAAGCGCACATTAAAAAGGCCTGTCAGATTAACGGGCCTTTTTTTATTCCTAGATGAATACAATTGCGCAGCAGTTAGATTTTTCTGGTCGTTCCCGATACTTTGATTGCACTGCCAATCTCATCAGAAAACTCCGCTTTTAAAACAGAGCGCTGGCCCATATCTTCACCTTGAATGATTTTAATCTTGTTCTCATGAGGCCAATTGATATCACGCAGATAGCCAGAAAATGCTGCAGCGGCTGCACCCGTTGCAGGGTCTTCCACTACTCCACCTGATGCAAACGCATTACGAACATCAAACAGTTGGTCATTATTGATAAAGACCAGCATGATAGTTACGATGCCATGTTTGCGCATAAACTCACGACCTTCATTGAGATCGTAGGACATGCTTTTTAAATCTTTACGATCACGCAAACAAATTACAAAATGATCAGCGCCTGCATGTATTCTTGCAGGAGATATGCTCGAATTTAATTGTGAACGATTCAACCCAAAAAGATCGAGAATCAAACTGGTTTGCGCGTTCGATAATTCTTTGCTGTGGGTAGGGGGTGAATATAATGACGCGCTATATTGTCCCCTAGCACTAGAACCAACAACAGCGATATCCGCATCATTAAGGTTCAAATCATAACGCGCTTCTCCATGAAGCTCTGCTAGACATGCCCCCAGGGCAATTGTTGCGTGACCACAAAACGGAACTTCTGTTTCTGGGGAAAAATAACGCGTGCGCCAACTCCCATTGGCTTGCCTAACTGAAAACACTGTTTCTCAGTAACCGATCTCAGCTGCAAGTTTCTGCATTTTTGCATCGCTCGGCATTTCGTTTAAAAGCGCTACTCCTGCTGGATTACCCCCGGTCTTACCATCAGAAAAAGCCGCTATCCGCTGAATATCCATCGTGTATTCCAACCTTTGAAAGATACCTATACTCTCATAAAATGAGACCGACTATCTCATATTATGCACTTCAAGCTATATATTATTCGTATATCGGCTGCAATGAGTGAACCATATAGACGTCCAACTTTGGTCAACACATATACATCCATAGTATAATTCAAAAATATCAGATACTTAGCATATTTCTCAACTCAAACAAGCGAATATATGTCGCTCATTGAGTGTTGCATCTTAATAAATTTCAACCGTTAAACTAATTGATAACATCTATTAAATTGTCAATTTTCGCCTTGAGTCAAATAGTCCTCTTCAATTAAGTTTACGCGTAGTTAATTTTGACATCCCGCATTGGTGGAAATGGCTAGCGCAATCCGCGTTTATCGCTTTGTGTTTGAAGATTAGTCAACGCGTTATCAAATTTTGAAATTCCCCATTCGAGCACTTGGTCAGTCCCATGGCGGTCGTTAAAGTCGGACACGAGCATAGGGTCCTTCATTGTCGTTCCGGCCATGCTTTGGATAAAACGATCAGCATCGTCTCCCGTTAAAAAGCACTCACCGCGCTCCAAACATTGGTTTGGGTCATAATCCCAAACAACTTTATCTCCATCAACGACCGTAAGAGACGCGCCATTAAATGTTGTTCCAGGCTCTATACCGAACTCAATTTTATAGCCCTGCCCTTCTGGCTCGATAAAAACAAATTGCGCGGCAAATTTTGGCGTGGGGCTAAAAACATCAACGTAGCGAATATAACAACGTTCGACTTTTTCGCCTTTTCGAATAGCTTCATCACAAATTGTGTCCCAAAGACCAAATGGCTTATAATGCGTGACCACCCAATCACCGGGGGTATCATTGCCGTCAGCATCGGTGGCAAACGCAGTTGGTACGTTTGATAACGCAAGGACAGATAAAAAACCGACGATAGTTACGATCTTATTCATTGATGATACCCCTTAAATAGAATTGATATCATTTTATCAGATCCTCATCTCACGAAGGATCATATCCATTCACATTTTCGGCATATGAAGACCCTTTTGCACATTCATCAGGAACTCAAATGTATTGATCAATTTTTTGCACTCGTCGGGCGCACCTATCAGTGCTAAATCAGCTAGATGGCTATTGTTGATATTCTCATTTTAATTGTTGTGACCGTGATTTGGGGATTAAACTTTGCCATCTCCAAACTTGGTATGGATCAATTACCGCCACTTATGCTGTCTGCGATGCGTTTTTCAGTTGTCGCCTTGGCAGTCATTTTCATTCCTCGCCCAAAGATTGACTGGCGCATCATCGCTGGAATTGCGCTTTTTATCGGGACCATCAAATTCTCGCTGTTATTTGTAGCGCTCGATATTGGCTTTGGTGCTGGTCTTTCCTCCGTTGTCGTTCAAGGTCAGGTGTTCTTTACAATTATTTTGGCATTTTTATTTTTCGGTGAGCGGATCGACAAATTTCAATCTGCTGGTCTTTTCGTCGGCTTTACTGGCCTTGCCATTATGGGGTTTGATGAAGGTGGAAGCTTTAACCTGGTGGGGTTCTTTTTGGTGGTCATCGGCGCGATCTGCTGGGCATGTGCGAATATGCTTTTCCGCCAAACAGGAAATGTGCCAGCAGTTTCCGTGATCGTGTGGGCGAGCCTTTATGCATCGGCCCCCATTTGGCTGATCTCATTTTATTTTGAAGGTCCTACCCGCATTTATGATGCCATCACCAATATCGGATCGCTGGGCATTGCTGTCGTATTATATGTGTCAATTTTATCAACATTGTTCTGTTATTCATTCTGGGGCAAAATGCTATCGAAATACAAAGCAGCGGACGTTACCCCATTTGCCCTATTAATACCCGTTTCAGGGCTACTGGGCGGCATCATATTGCTTGATGAAAAGATCAGCCTCTTGGCGCAGATCGGCATTGCGACAATCATGGCAGGACTAACCATCACAATAATCGGCGGGCGGATCGCCAAGCGCCGCAAAATAGCGCTTAGCAACCAGGTGTAAAAAGCTTTCAATTGGGGCTGTGATGGCTGGAAAGTATTTCGCATCCAATCCGCTATAAATAAACCGCTTTTCCCTTGACCCACATGCGATTCACCCCTATAAGCCGCGACATAGATGTGGTCCATTTTGGGCCGCATTTGTTTTTGTGCATTTAAAATCGGCCATAGAGCTCGAAAATTACACAAATAAAAGCAACAAGAAATGTCCACATGGAGCAGAGCAATTAAGAATTCTGCCCGGGATTGGATCGAACATAGAAAGAATATTTCATGAAAACCTTTACGCAGAAACCTGCTGAGGTGGAAAAGAAGTGGATCATCATCGACGCTGAAGGCCTCGTTGTTGGTCGTCTAGCTTCATTGGTTGCCTTGCGTTTGCGCGGCAAGCACAAAGCCACTTTCACTCCACATGTTGACGATGGCGACAACGTTATCATCATCAATGCCGAAAAAGTCGTTTTGACAGGCAAAAAATACACAGACAAAAAATACTACTGGCACACAGGCTATCCTGGTGGCATCAAAGAGCGTACAGCACGTGCGATCATTGAAGGCCGTTTCCCAGAGCGCGTTGTTGAAAAAGCGATTGAGCGTATGATCCCACGTGGTCCGCTTGGTCGTCGCCAAATGAAAAACTTGCGCGTTTATGCCGGTGCTGAGCATCCGCATGAAGCACAATCTCCAGAAGTTCTGGACGTTGCCGCAATGAACCCTAAAAACAAAAGGAGCGCCTAATCATGGCTGAGCTAGAATCCTTAGCTGAACTTGGTGAAGCAACTGCAGAAGCAGTCGAAGCGGCTCCAGTATATGTTCAAAAACTAGACGACCAAGGTCGTGCATATGCAACAGGTAAGCGTAAAGACGCTATCGCCCGCGTTTGGATCAAACCAGGCACAGGTAAAATCACTATTGTTGGCGCACCTTCAAAAAGCTCTGCTCGTAAAGACAAAGCTGAAGACAAAAAAGTTGTTAGTGGCAGCACTGCACGTGATTACACTGAGTATTTCTCACGCCCTGTACTTCAAATGGTTGTTCTTCAGCCACTGATTGCTGCAGATCGTGCGACACAATACGATATTGTTGTCACATGTTCAGGTGGTGGTCTTTCTGGTCAAGCTGGTGCTGTTCGTCACGGCGTTTCAAAAGCTTTGACTAACTACGAGCCTGCGCTGCGCCCAGTCTTGAAAAAAGGCGGCTTCCTTACGCGCGATTCACGTGTTGTTGAACGTAAGAAATACGGTAAAGCGAAAGCCCGTCGTAGCTTCCAGTTCTCAAAACGTTAAGTTTCAGACCTTCAAAAGTTTTCAAAGAGGCCGGACACTGTTCCGGCCTTTTTTATTGCGTACATATTCGTGCGCCCATGATCTATTTGATCCACTCATGTTTATATGTAAAAAACAAACATGAGAGTATGCCAAGCGAACATCAGGCAGACCAACGTTAAAGGTTACACAAATGACATTAAGAGATTTGCTTAGAATTTTAGCTTTACGTAACAAGCTATTTCTCAACAAAGCTGCAGATATCTCCGATGTTGAAAAATTTGTGTCCGATAATCAAGTTGTCTCCGTTGGTCACGAACTGATTAGAGTTGGTTCAAAGCGAGACGGCGGTTATCTTTTGCCAGATGTGCTTGATGGTATTGAAAAGTGCTTCTCCCCCGGGGTCGACATATCATCAGAATTTGAAGATGAATTGGTCGAACGCTATGGTATGGAATGTTTTTTAGCGGATTACTCAGTTGATGGTCCGGCATCTGAAAACCCATCGTTTCATTTTGATAAAAAATTCCTAGGTGTTCGAAATGATGATCAGTTTATTCGGCTTGAAGATTGGGTTGAAAAATATCCATTTGCAACAACAGGTCAGAAGTGTCGTGAGCTGCATATTTTTCAACCCAATCTTCAAGCCGAATAAACTGATCATCATTTCGAACACCTAGGAATTTTTTATCAAAATGAAACGATGGGTTTTCAGATGCCGGACCATCAACTGAGTAAT
>CAJQOR010000006.1 GCA_905479965.1 uncultured Rhizobiaceae group bacterium
GGTGCATCGGTATATTTGCGAATAACATCAGACTGTAGCTTGTTAAAGCTTACAACCTGATCGGATATAAAGCGTCTGAAATCCATGATGTGAGATGGATTGGGTTCCGTCACTGTTAAGTTCGGCAAACTCACGTCCGTAAATTCGCTATATTCCATCGACCAAAACACATTGCCCCAAGCTTTGTTTAACGCGTCAGGAGATTGGTATCTTTGTGCCAACCAATTGCGAAATTCATCAAGCGCTGATGCACTATAGGATATTGCTGTGCCATGACAGCCATATTCATTATCTGTTTGCCAAGATTGTACTGCGGGATGTTTGCCATATCGCGCGGCCATTTTTTCCACAATGCGAACACATTCGCCACGGTAACCCTGGTGAGAAAAGCAATAATGCCGCCGCGAACCGAAGCCGCGTGGTTGACCGTTTTCATCCAACGCAATCATATCTGGATGCTTGTTTAAAATCCATTTGGGAGGCGTTGCCGTTGGCGTACCCATGATGATTTTTAAACCAGCATCGGCTAAAACTTCAACGGCTTGATCAAGCCAACCCCAATCAAAGTTGCCTTCGCTCGGTTCAATGCGGCTCCAAGCAAACTCGCCAATGCGAACCCATTTTAAACCCGTTTCCACCATTTGCTTGGCGTCTTGTGCCCAAATTTCTTCAGGCCAGTGTTCGGGATAGTAACATGTTCCTAAAACTGGCTTCATTATAAGTGCTGTCCTTCGATCACCCACATGGTTGCAGGGAATGCTGATGGTAATCTAAATCCTTGCTGCATCAAGCTCTGGCCGCTCATTTCAAGTGAACGATGACTTAATGCTGTTTTGCCACGGCTCGTGGTCGCAGCATCTTCAGGATTGCGCAATGTTATTTTGTATCTGGCATCAGGGTTGAGGCCGGTTAAACGCGTGGGTTTGGCAAGGATTGCTTCCGCTGGCGTCATTTGCGCAACAAATGCAACAAAGCGATCTTTATCTTGCGCAATACAAATTTCGCCCAATTGCGATGGGTCCGCAATATCTAGTCTTTGCGTAAATCCAGCATGCATCCATTCGCGATTATCTTTGTACCACTGAGTGATATCTGAAAGGGTTTCAAACTCCTCGTGTGTCAATTCGCGTGGGTCCATTTCAAAACCCATGTGACGACTGGCAGCGACATATGCTCTAAATGACATCGAAAGCACACGGCCAGATGTGTGACATTTTCGTGGGCCGACATGCGACCCGACAACATCGGATGGCAGCCAAAGCGCTGCATTATGTTGCATGAGAAAACGTTCGATTGCATCATTGCTGTCCGATAGCCAAACACGCTGGCAATGCTCAAGTACTCCGAAATCAATACGCCCACCACCCGATGCACAAGATTCAAATTCAACATCTGGATTTGCATCGCGCAAGCGTTTGATGAGCTCATAGAACCCAAAAGTTTGGGCCGTGAGCTGGAATGGAAGAACCCGGTTATGATCCCATTTCACGTAGGTAATTGGGTGGTTAGATAAAATATCATTGATTGCGTTGAACAGATAATCCCGCACTTCAGGCAATGTGAGATTTAACAACATTTGATGTCGCCCGAGCAATTGATCTGGTGCGCCTAACGCCCATTCAGGATGAGCGCGATATAAATCGCTATCGGGGTTGACCATTTCAGGCTCAAACCAGATACCAAACTCCATACCAAGGCCGTTGATGTGTTCAACAAGTGGTGTGAGCCCATCAGGGAACTTGCGTTCGTCAATTGTCCAATCACCCAGACTTGAATGATCGTCATCGCGTTTACCAAACCAGCCATCATCGAGTACAAACCGTTCTGCACCGAGCGCGTGCGCTTTGTCTGCAATCTCTTTAAGTTCATCAATTTGATGATTAAAATAAACCGCTTCCCAGCAATTATAGTGCACAGGGCGAGGGCGCTCAGATGATTTAAATGGCAACACATGCGCACGCACGTGATGTTGGAAGTTTTTCGCTAGACCATTAAAACCCTGATCGGAATAAGTCACAAACAAAGATGCTGTATCTTTCTCGGTTACCAATTCACTATGTGCATCGTTTGCGTTGCCAAATTGAACTTGACGGCGACCATCTGGCAATTGTTCTGTGATCATTTTACGACCACCGGGCCAGCCGTAATGAAATCCAAAGCATGCACCTTTGCTATTTGTCGTGCCAACTTCAGGGATGATGAGACCTGGGAAGGATTCATGCCCGGTGCGGCCAGAGGCTGTATCACGTAATCTTGCGCCCGCACTCCAAGGATGAGCATTGTGTTGGAATTCACCACACCATCGACCTGTAATTTCAATCGTCTCGACAGAATTTTGCGTTGCTGGCAATACAGGTGTTGAAAGCCATTCAATAAACATCGGTGTTGCACATTTGGCTGTTGTTTTCAGCTCAAACATATCGCTTTCAATATGCGCGATGAGATCAAAAACTAGCGTTACGCCAGTTTTCGGGTCCCTGCAGGTAAATTTAATCGCATTGGTTAAAACCTCAGCATCTCGTTTTGTAAAACGTGGAAACACGTTTTTACCATCTGTTCCGCGGAAAATACTTCCCAATTGTCCCTGATAAGTCGCACTGATTTGTGGGCTTAAAGATGTCAGGGGCAGATCATCAAGCATGCCACCCAAAATATCCCCCTCATTGCTGAGGGCAATTTGTTCTAAATCTTCGTAAATAGGTAAGGCCGAGTCCCAATAGCAAACAAAGGGGAGACTGTCTCCCCTTTGAACCAACACTATTGTCTGACTAGGCGTATCCAAACGCCATGTCTTCATTTTACTTAACTGCTCCAAGAGTAAGGCCGGCAATAAAGTGCTTCTGCATGAGGAAGAACATTAGCACAGGAGGTGCCGCTGCGAGAAGCGAAGCCGCCGATATTAATTGCCATTGTTGTACAAATTCACCGTTTAAAGAGCGAACACCCACGGTGATAGGAAGACTGGATTCATCCTGGATCATTACTGTTGCCCAGAAAAAGTCATTCCAGATAAACGTGAAAATTAGAACTGCAAGCGCTGCAATCGCTGGCTTAACAAGCGGTAGAACGACGTGCCAGAAAATTCTAAATTCTCCAACGCCTTCAATACGCGCTGATTCAATCAAATCATAAGGCAGCGCTTTCATAAAGTTACGCATAAACAGAGTACAAAAACCTGTTTGAAATGCCGCATGGAAAAGGACAAGACCCGGCACAGTATTATAAATCTCAAGCGCATTAGAAAGATCGATAACTGGCAGCATCAAAATCTGGAATGGCACGAAATTGCCAGCCACAAAGATGAAAAACAGTGGAAGCGCCCAGCGGAACTTATAAATCGCTAGAGCATATCCAGTCAGGCAGGCGAGACCCACAGAAATGATCACTGTTGGAATTGTGATCACAAAAGTGTTGAGCAAGAATGTCAACGCATCTGGGTGAGTGAGAACCTGCGTGTAGTTCTCAATGAAATTAAATTCAGTCGGTATGCCAAACACATTACCTGTATTGATGTCTTTAGACGATCTAATCGACGTCATGAAGATGGCCAAGAGCGGCAGCAACCAAATTAGCAATGAAATTGGTAGTGCTGTTTTATAGGCGAACTGAAGCT
>CAJQOR010000007.1 GCA_905479965.1 uncultured Rhizobiaceae group bacterium
CAAGACTGGGGATCCCAAAATTGAGGCTGGTGAAAGTGCTGTTGCAGGTTTAATTGGTTTAATCTGTGCAGCATCGGACCCAGATATGCGCGATAAATTGAAGCTTGATCATCATTCAAGGGCTTTAGTTATTGGCTCTGAAGGCGTTACTGATCCTCATGTGTTCAGTGCAATAATGTCCGGTGAAATTTGAACATGAATTATTGGCTGCGAACAAATCTGCATTGTCTGTTGGTGCGGATATGACATCCACCTTGTCCCAACATATCACCCACCAGCAGCCGTCATCGCAGATGATCTCAATCGCATCTTCGTGAACGACATCGACCCATTTGAATTGCCTACATGTCGGGAAGGCTAACCGCTGTTGTAAGAATTGCCGTCATCGCGAAGATGATAAGAAAAACTAAGAATTCTAATTTGATTGATGTCTTTAGTTGCCTTGCAACGATTTGATTTTTCTGACGCAACGCAGGTACAATTTTGAACTTATTTAATGCCGCAAGTGCAAGTAAAATTCCAACCATTGCGACTTTAATCAGCAGTAATAAGCCATATGAGGTGCTGAATAGTTTTTCAGGTGAACCAACAAGAAAAATCGAAAATGCAGCACCCATCATGATCAAAACTGGAACCATGATAGCAGCTTGCTTACCAAATTTATGTGCCAATTCACCCGCATCGATGAGACTATTTTGATCGGATGCCAATTTATAAAGCGGGTATAATGCACCAAGCCAAAAACTCACCGCAAGAAGATGAATTGTGATCATCGGCCCAAGGAACAATTGATCTTTGGTCGCGTGACCAACCATCGCAAATGATGTTGCAACCAGTATCCCACCAAACAAAGTACCAACACAACGAAATGCGGCAAAAGGAATGGCAGTCAATAACACGAATATCCCGGTTAATCGAAAGTAGGTAGACAGGCCTAATGGCCCTTCCCTGACAATGCCGATCATTTCCCAATCAAACAATCCTTCCAGCCCTTCATCATAAAGCTGACCCGCCTGAATAGAAATGCGAGTTACAGAGAAAATCAGGGACAAGACGCCAGCGATCAGTGTCAAATTAAGGAGGGATTTAATGGTGGGTTTATCTGATGGTTTGACCCACCATAAAAATACCATTGATCCAACAGTTATAAAACTGGTTAGATATATGGTGATTTTGGAAATCACGTCGGCAATCAGCCATGCATCCCATTCAAACATGGGCACTAATCATCATTAACTGTGAAGGAAAACTTGCCTTTCAATGCGTGCCCATCCTCTGATAACGCCCGCCATTCGATAAGATATTCGCCATGTCCCCTAAACTCAGGTGTTAGACGAAGTTCTTCCGTCATAACTTTATTGGAGAGTTCCAGTTTGGTTTCATGCATGGCACCCGCATATTTATGTGTCATAACAACTTTTACCACCCGAGCACGCTTCGCAAATATGAATTGAAGCATTTGAGGCGTTTCATTCAACACAGCGCCATTAGCAGGCGATGTCGTTTTTAATGGCGAATGCGCAAAACTATATACGGTAAAAAATAAAACTGCTGCAAAGGTAAAAATAAGATTTTTATACATCTTGCTTCCTAATATTTAACGGGATCTTGGTTAGAATATTCCATTAGCTCGCTGTAATTTTCGAATATAGGCGATGATATTTTCAACATCCATTTCTGACACATCTGCGACTGGGGGCATATCGCCAAAGGGCCAATGATGTGACCTTACACCATTTTTTGCCGCCAATTGAAATGACATGTCGCCATGATGACTAGGCTCATAAATAATATGCACAAGCGGAGGTGCACGACCATCAAGGCCTGTTGCATTTTTTCCGTGACACATAGCGCAATTTTCGTCAAACTGGCGTTTGCCAAGCTGTTCAATTATTGTAAGTTCTGGAATATTTACTTCAGCGACAATCGGTTCTGAACTTGTCATATGATTGGTCATCATTTGCTCTGACATGGATTGATGTTCAAAAAACCATACTACCAAACCAATAAGACCCGCCGCACAAACGATACCAATTATGTTCCGAGTTTCCATTTAAACAATCCCAATGCCTGAATTATTGGCACGTTAATCCTTCCAGCCACTGTAAGGTCAAGCGCTAACGTGATACTTTATCCGCCGATTTGATATCTCCCCCGCCCATGCTTGACCACATAGCCCTGCTTAACCAACGCATTAAGCGCCCGGTAAGTTGTTTCATGCGTTAAACCAAGCACAGATGCAAAAGACATAATATTCCCTTTATGTAACCCCTCTTGAAGCCCTGTATAGACACGATCCTTAGCTGATTTGATCGAGCGTAACTCCAGCAAGCGCCGAAAATCCTGTACTTGTCTGGCAAAATATGCCGAAACACCTAATGCGAAATTCTGGTCAACATTCATCAGTTCAGTTATTGCAGATTTGCTAACAGCTGCAATCGTTGCGTTTTCACTCACAAAGGCATCGCAGTGATATTCCTCGGCAAATAAAGATGCTTCTGCAAAATATTCGTTTGAAAAAGCGCGATGAACAATAATCAAATCACCGTTTTTCGAAAACCTCTGTAATTGCACTCCTCCAGATAGGATGAAAAACATAGAATGCGGCGTCTCCCCCAAGCGAAAAACAAGCTCACCAGCCTGATAATGACGTGTTCGAATGTTAGATTGGGGTAAGATTTCAAATGGAATAGGTAGCATTACGATAATATATGATTGAAATCATATTCATGCAAGAAAAACGATTGTAGTAATTTTATGAATGGAGAGACATCATGAAATCTAAATCAACGAAACTTCTACCTATCATCATAACCCTCGCAATTGGTAGCGCAGCAGGATACGCAGTTGCAACTGAAGTGCATAATCATAATGGGCACGATAATGGTGATGCAACATTGCACCAAATGCCGCAATTCCCAATCGAAACTGGGCAATCAGCTTTTGCCGCAATTGCAGAAATTGTATCTATATTGGAGAATGACCCCAACACCGATTGGTCGCAAGTAAATCTCAATGCATTACGCGAGCACCTGTTAGATATGGATGCACTAACACGGGGTGCAAATGTAACAATGTTGGAAAATAATGGCCGTGTTAGTTTTGAAGTCATTGGTACTGGACTGACATTAAGAGCTCTCCAAAATATGGTTCCAGCTCATGCAAAAGAACTCAATAAAATGGATGACTGGCTTGCCTTGGGTGAAGCGACAGAAAACGGTGCTGTATTAACAATCACGCCAAATAACAACTCAGAGTTAGCTCGGATTAAAGCGCTCGGTTTTTTTGGTCTCATGGCAACCGGCGGGCACCACCAACCGCATCATTTAGGAATGGCAAAGGGAACCATGAAGCACTAAAGTATAAGACCAAAACAACCAATAAAAATCTACATCCACCAACCGCTATCATCGCAGATAATCTCAATCGTATCATCGTGAATGTCTTTCGCCCATTGTCGTCTTCTTTGTGCCAAGCGGAGACATTCAGGCTACATTTTCGACGTAGAATTATCTCTTGAACGCGTCAAACGGCAATTTTAGTACATCGAAGGTTCTTTCATAGGCGGGGAAACCTTCAGAAGCTTTGACGCCTAACTCTTCTGGTAGTATGCCGGGTTTGTATACAAATGTCCCAAATAACTGATCAAGAATTGATAATGTGGCACCGTAATTTTTGGCTTCATTAACATCTGCACTGTGATGATACCTGTGCAGTTCTGGTCCAACAAACACATAGTTTAGAATTCCCATGCGAACATCTACGTTAAAATGGCTTATGAGGCCGTGCATGCCGTTGATGATCAAAAACATGGTCACCGCTTCCGAACTATACCCCATAATCCATATTGGAAACGTGATTGCAAAACCTTGGATAACCATGCCATTTAAGGGATGGCCCACAGCATGCATAACCAAGTATAGACGGGGAGGAAGATGATGTGCCGCGTGAGTATGCCACAAAACCTTACCTATATAACCTCTGGAATCATGCATTGTCCGATGAATGGTGTAATGAATAACCTCAAAAATCAACAAGCACAATATGAGCTGTATTCCCATTGGCCAATCCGATGCCAAGCCATCATTGTTGTGTGACAAACCGATTGTAAACAATGCCAAGAATGCGGATAGACCTGCGACAAA
The DNA here is from genome assembly GCA_905479965.1 of uncultured Rhizobiaceae group bacterium. Next base: position 4,146 of record CAJQOR010000007.1, read on the forward strand.
AATCGAATTGATTATAACGAATTTGAAGTCGGCTATGAAAGACTTAAGGCTCATGGCCCATCGTTTCTCGTAGGGGAACAACCATTCGATGAGCAGATATATCACGGCCATCGTGCCAATACATACCCCCCAAATTGTTTGAAGGTCATAGTCGGCTGTAAAGATAAAATGAAAACCAGTTAGCGCGACGAGCCAACTTACGGGGTATAGGCCCCAGCGGACAAGAACGCGAAGCGTAGATGTTGATTGACTGCTCTGCATATTGAAGTTCCTAAGTAAATTTAATAGACACATGTCCATTAAATAGATTATCTTCATCCGCAAAGGTCATGCTCAAACTGAGGTGGAGTATAATGGACAATTCGAGGCAGATATGAACGATAACAGCAGAATAGATCGCCGCATTGAGCGCACTCGTCAGGCGCTCTTGCAAGGTTTACAGGCATTGCTTCAACATAAATCATGGGATGAAATCAACGTCAGAATGATATGCGATCAGGCCAATATTGCCCGATCATCATTTTATCTTCACTTTCAAAACAAGCAGGAACTCATGGATTTCGCATTCTCTAATCTCAACGACAGATTGTCCAGAGACATTGTTTTTGCAGATCAAAACCAGTCGCATTTAGTCTCACTTCTTTGGCTTGTTGATCATATCAGTGAAATGAGTGATTTTTTTATCAGGTCGCAAACAAGTCAAAACGCTATCATGTCGAGATTTCAGTCGACATTTAAAGCCTTGCTGGAAAAAGAACTTTATCACAAAAGCTTATCGGCAACTGACGTGCAACTAACCTTTATCACTGGTGGTATTTTCGCAGCGATCACAGATTGCATTCACCGCCAAAAAAAAATAAATGATCAATTGTTTGTAGATGACATTGAACGTCAAATATTCCAGGTTCTGAAAACTGCATGAATCATAACAGCCTGAAATTCAATTTCTGGATTTGGCCATTAGCAAGGGCTTTTATGTTTCAATTTAATGTCAACTTTTGATCCGAGCAAAATAGCCAACTACAAACTCCATCCACCAGTCGCTATTATCGCAGAAAATTTCAATCCCATCATCGTGAAGGTCTTTCGCCCACTTCAAAACGGATTGCCCTCCGATAAGGCTGTCTGGTGCTAAGCTGAAATGTTGGCCGTTCTATCGGGACGCTTTAACCAATCCCAAGCTTTGGTCAGCAAAAGTCTGAAGGAAATTAGATATCAGTTAACTTATCGAAGTCGTCTTCTTTGTGGCAGAAGCGCGCCTCTAAAGCATCGAGACTATCTTAGCGCGTTGGATTTTCCCCGAGGGACCTTTGGGAAGCTCAGGCAGTATGTGAACGCGATCTGGGCGTTTGAAATCACCTAACTTTTGCTGGCAGATATCCTGCAGAATGCCTTCAACAACTTGCGAACCGTCTGACAGTTTTACGGCAGCTTCGACCGTTTCACCATAACGATCGCATTTTACCGAAAATGCCGCCGCTTCGATTACATCTGGATGACTGTAGAGAGCTTCATCGATCTCACGGGGTGCAATGTTCTCACCGCCCTTTATAATCAGCTCTTTCAATCGACCAGTCACAAACACATAACCATCTTCATCCATTCGGCCAAGATGCACAATCAGCAAAATCAGCTCAAGCGGACCAAACCAGCCAAACCAACCAAGCGGCAAAGCCAGTTGTTCGTGACGACACAGATGATTTTCATTCAGTACTGCAATCTCAACAGAGCCCGCAACGATCTCGACCGTTGGACCCTATTCCTGAAACGGCTGAAGAACGCGTCAACAAGCTCAAAGCTCTGCTTGATGAAGCGCAAAAGTCCAGATTAAATAAAAGCTAGAGACTTATTCGTCTCGGTAGACTTTTTCACGACGTTCGTGACGTTCCTGCGCTTCAATTGACAATGTTGCAATTGGTCTCGCATCAAGACGCTTAAGACTAATCGGCTCACCTGTGTCTTCACAATAGCCGTATTCACCTTCGTCTATTCGACGCAATGCAGCGTCAATTTTTGAGATTAGTTTACGTTGGCGATCACGAGCACGAAGTTCAATCGCTCGGTCAGATTCAGATGAGGCACGGTCTGCAACATCTGGATGGTTCGAGCTCTCTTCAGCCAATTTTCCCATTGTCTCACGCGCGCCTTGCAAGATCTCATCTTTCCAGTCGGTAAGTTTTTTCCTGAAATAGGCAGCTTGACGCGGATTCATGAACTCCTCGTCGTCAGATGGTACGTAAGAATCCAATTTTGAACCGTCAGTCATGATCTGTATCCCTAAACTTTACGCCTTATTGAGCGCTGTATAAACAGTGTCGGACCAGCTTACAAGTAGTAAAAAGTTGATCGCTCGCCTCCCACGGGCTGCTGTTTAGTGAATTTTCATGACAGTAAAATGATATTTTTAGCGTCAAATCCCTTAAATCACTCATTTCATACACTATATGAATAAAAACCAACGTTTTTAATTGCAGAATTATTCACAGAATTGATAATAATTTGAGCTTAATTTTCGCAGATTGTAAAAACTGGAGTAGCACAGGAGTAGCCTTGTCTGAATATTCGACAGTTTCCCGAATCGCAGAAGAAGCTTATGGCGTTTTTGATACTGCAACGTCCCGTGCCAAAGAGATTTTCCAACCAACTGTTCGCCTCGGCGTTACTGGATTGTCGCGCGCAGGAAAGACAGTTTTTATAACTTCACTTATCCACAATTTAATGCATGGAAAGAAGCTGCCTTTCTTTAATGCAAAGTATTCGGGCCGAATCTCAAAGGTATATTTGCAGCCGCAACCCGACGATGACGTGCCACGTTTTTCTTATGAGGGTCACTTAGAAAGCTTAACGCAAGAACGATCATGGCCTGAATCAACCAGATCAATCTCGCAATTACGATTGACCATCGAATTTGAAACTGAAAATTCCTGGGGAAAGATGTTCTCTCCAGGAAAACTTAACCTCGACATAATCGATTACCCTGGCGAGTGGTTGCTGGACTTGCCGCTATTGTCGCAAGATTTTGCAACATTTTCTAAAAACGCAGTTGAAATGTCGCAAAGTTATCCCCGATCCGAATTAAGTACGAAATGGTTAGAGCTCGCCGCAACGATTGATCCAAATGCTGATTTTGAAGATCCACCCATTATCGAACTTGCGAGCGCCTTTTCTGATTATTTGAAAGATTGCAAACACGACAAGCGCGCGTTTTCAACGCTTCCCCCTGGGCGCTTTTTGCTGCCCGGCGATTTAGAAGGTTCACCTGCCGTCACCTTCGCGCCGCTTTTAGAAATAGAAGGAAAGTCTGCAAAACCAAACAGCATGCTCGCCATGATGGAGCGACGATTTGAAAGCTATAAATCAAAAGTCATCAAACCATTTTATCAAAACCACTTCGCCCGTTTGGATCGACAAGTTATTTTGATCGATGCACTGCAAGCGCTGAATGCAGGTCGCGAGGCAGTGGTCGATTTAGAGCGTGCTCTTGGCGATATATTACTCAGTTTTAACACAGGTAAAAATAGCTTTCCGGCAAACTTATTCACGCGTCGCATTGATAAAATTCTGGTTGCGGCAACCAAAGCTGATCATCTTCACCACGAGAGCCATGATCATTTGCAAGCCATCGTCCAACGGCTGGTTAATCGCGCATTAGTAAAGATTGACGCAACAGGTGCTGAGGTGGATGTTTTGGCAATAGCAGCCATAAGAGCAACCAAAGAAGCCACCCATAAAAACGGTGATGATGAATTACAGCTCATTGTTGGCACCCCGCGAGAGGGTGAACAACTGGGTGATGAAACATTTGATGGACAAACGCAAAAAGCTATATTTCCCGGCGACTTACCTGAAAATTCGGATTCAATTTTTGAAGCTGTTGATTCAGATCATGAAGACGAATTTGAAGACCTCAAACACATCAATTTTGTTCGCTTTCGCCCGCCATTATTGAAAAGTAATCAATCCAAAAAGCCCATTGATATACCGCATATTCGACTGGATCGCGCGCTCGAATTTTTAATCGGAGATCGTCTGCAATGAGTAAAAAATCCAGTCGTCCCCCCGCATCCTTTTCAGTTGACGAACCGGAAAGCGAGCACAATACCAAACCATCTAGACGCGCAGCAGCATCGATTGAACTCAACGATGATCATATCCAACTAACACCCGATGATGAGGATGTATTCTCATTTGAAACACCGCCATTGGATGAAGAAAACATAGCACAGATTGAGACCGCATCTCAGCGCAAAAGATTCTCTTTCACCAAACTCTTCATCAGCGGGTTCACAGTTCTCATAGGTCTTGCGATCGGATTGTGGGTTGATAATCTAATTACGAACCTCTTCGCACAATCTGAGTGGTTAGGGTGGATTGGCGTTGGACTGACATCATTCATGGCCTTGGGCCTCATCGGCCTCATATGGCAAGAAGCATCCGCCTTTATGAAGCTAAATTCTGTTGGTGACATGCGCGAACAAACAAGCAAGATAAATGCCTCGACATCTGTTGGCACAACATGGAAGCTTGTCACACGCATCACCAATGCAGTTTCCAATAATCCAATGACATCGCAAGGACGACAAGCGGTCAAAGAACTTGAGCGTGAAGTCGTCGACAGCGTGAACCTGATTGAATTTACCGAACGTGAACTACTGAAAAACCTGGATCAGCAAGCCACGCAACTCATATCTGCATCCGCAAAGCGCGTCTCCATAGTGACAGCAATCAGCCCCCGTGCTTTGATCGATACAGGCTATGTACTCTTTGAAATGGTGCGTCTCGCCCGACGAATATCACAGATCTATGGTGTGCGCCCCGGGTTTTTAGGAACGCTCAAGTTGCTCAAATCAATTGCTATGCATCTTGCCGTCACAGGTGCAGTATCGCTTGGTGATAGTGTTGTGCAGCAAATGATTGGCCAAGGTGTTGCGGCTAAAATTTCCGCGCGATTCGGCGAAGGTTTTGTGAACGGTCTTATGACCACAAGATTTGGTATTGTGGCCATGGAAGTTGCGCGCCCTATGCCATTTCGCGGACTTAAACGCCCGAGTTTGAGCAACTTTCTAAATGAGCTGAACATTTTAAAATCAGAAAAAAAGTGACTTTAGCGACCGATTGTATCATTTCGTGATCAGAGCTAGTCGTTTTTTACCACTTTGCTTACCAAGCATTAACCATTCCAAGGCACTTTCGGGGAAGTATTAACCTTGTTTGGTATTTCTATGTCTAAATTTTTGAACCGTTTTATCTTCGTCGTTGCTCTATTCATTGCCGCATTATGTTCTGCGAGCATTGCGTCTGCCGCTAATGATAAAAAGTTCTTTGGTTCTGTTGAAGGAACATGGAAGGGCCCTGGAAAAATCGTTGCAGGGAAATATAAAGGCACTAAATTTTCATGTTCGCTCGAAGGTACGCCCGTTAAAGGTAAATCCGTAGGCGTGTCGATGGACGGCAAATGCCGCGTTGGCGTGTTTAACCAAC
>CAJQOR010000008.1 GCA_905479965.1 uncultured Rhizobiaceae group bacterium
TATATCGTGAAGTATCTCGTTGCGCATATTTTGGAAAATCAGATTGTCTTCTGGAATAGAAATGACATCCAAATCCACCAAATTGGAATCATCTTTATTCACGACCACCATTAATGATTCGATTGAAGTTTCTTCTGGCCAGTTATTTAGGTCAAATACAGTTAAGAAATCGAGTTCGTATTTAACGCATAAGCATTTGAAAAATCGATAGAAATCTAACTTATTTATTGCCCGCTCTAAATCAACCAAGCAGTCTGGCTTGTGGTGCTTCATGTATACGCCTCGCTGCGAGAAATTTAGTACAATTCAAAAAGGAATGAAACTAAAATCTGATTGGAGTCGGCTTTGATCTCATTACAACACTGAATAAGTAAAAACTTGAAAAATGGCGATCCCGGCAGGACTCGAACCTGCAACAACCTGCTTAGAAGGCAGGTGCTCTATCCAGTTGAGCTACGGGACCAAACTTTTGACATATAACCTAGTGTGTCCAAGGCTGCGGACGGTCATATTTGAAATTATCAGTATAAGACATTTGGCGACGTTTTGCTTTGTTGACCGTTAACACACGATACTGAACGCCTTCACGCTCTGCATAAGCAATTGCGTCTTCTTTGTTGTCAAAATTCAAAACAACTTGTGTTTGAGTGTCTGAGCTTGTTGTATAGCCCATAATCGGGTCAATCGTTCTTGCCGACACGCGATCAAACTCTAACAACCATTTATGCGTCTTGGCTTTGCCAGACTGCATTGCATTTTTAGTTGGTTGGTAGATTTTTGCGGTCCGTGCTGTGCTTTGAGTATCAGATGGCATATTTAAAACCTTTCTTGATAAGAGCTGACCAGCAACATCGATTTATGTTGCTGGTCGGAGCGAGAGGATTCGAACCTCCGACCCTCTGGTCCCAAACCAGATGCGCTACCAGGCTGCGCTACGCTCCGACGACTGCAACGACCGCTCATTTACACAAGTCATTGGCAGTGCGCAACTGTAAATCGACGTTTGTTTGCTCTTATTTTCATTTTTTTAAATTATTTGTTCTTTGCACCATTATTAAGGGCTATTTCGGTGCTGTCAAAGTCTGAAATGCCCTTCCAACATTAAAACACAACCTTTTTTAGACACAAAAAAAGCGCCCTATTTGGACGCTCTATCGTTTGATTCATTATGGCTTTAATGAGATTGGTTAAATGGTGCACCGATATCTGGGTGTATTTCAGCAACCATAAGACCTTTATCGCCTTCTCCATAGCGCACCAAAACAACTTGTCCTGGACGAAGTTCTGTTAAGCCATAGCGCCGCAAGGTTTCCATATGGATGAAAATATCTTCTGTTCCCTCACCGCGCGTTAAGAAACCAAAGCCCTTCGTGCGGTTAAACCACTTAACCAATGCACGCTCCAAGCCACTTGTCGGGGTAACTTGCACATGGGTTTTTACGGGTGGCAGCTGAGATGGATGCACAGATGTTGACGTGTCCATAGAAACGATACGAAAAGCCTGATAACCACGATCTCGCTTTTGAATTTCACAAACAATTCGTGTGCCCTCCATGATGGTTTGATATCCATCACGACGCAGGCAGCTAACATGTAGCAAGATGTCTTCCATTCCGTTGTCAGGAATAATAAAGCCAAAGCCCTTGGCAACATCAAACCATTTCACAACCCCGGTAATTTCAATAAGATCAACTGGATCGCCTGTTACAGCATCCTGATCTACATCGCCTCCTGTTGATGTCTCATCCACCATCCTTAGTGACCCCACTCACTACATATCAAATCACTAAAATTGATTCTAATTTGTAAATTAACATTTATATCCTGTCATTAGGCAAGACCTGTTTGGTAAAATTCAACTCGCAATCCCCAGATTTCAAGACCGAATCTTTGTCAACATAATTTCATTTAAGTAAAAAAATATAATTTAATCAAGAAGTTAATTCTCCTATACACAATTACAGCCCTATGGACGGAAAATAACTTCTATTTACGAAAAATTCAATAACCCACCTACGAGTAAGTTTAGTTAAATAGAATCATATCAGAAAGACTTGATAGACCCGAAAGTAAATCAATCAATTTTGGCCATTCAGCCGGGTATCGTCACGATATCGCCTCATTTATGGCGGTATTGAGCATAATCGAGGTGGTTGGCTTTTTGCACGGGCTTTTAAAATTGGGTTTTTTAGAGTAAACACTCACGTAATCGTCGGCCGCGACGGGATTGAATAGGGGAATTAGTTGCGTCAGTTTAGGGGCTATATAAACCGAACGACTCATCTTAGTCGTGTAGCGATTGTTCCAATTTTTATTGGGATAGGCGTTAGTGGTTGTGTTAGCACAGATGCATCTTTAACATCCCAATTGGCTCCAACCACAGTTGGTTTAGTGCCATTAGATGACACCCTCACCCCGCAAGACACAGCAAGTTTAGGCTATAACGGGTCTATTCCTGTACCTGATAATTCAGCAGATCTTGCAAGCTCGTATAACAGTGTACCTGAACAAAATGTAGCAACCGCAGCGGCCCAATCTATCACAACAACGCCCGCATCTATTAACGCACTTGATAAAAACGGGCAGATCTATATTGCTCAAACACCCCATACTGATGTGGCTAATCCGCAGGTTGCTTCATTGGCGACGGCAACGCCCGCTTCAACAAGTTTGGCGCGCCCAAGCAAAGACGGTAACGCGTTTTTCTCATCATTGTTTAAACGACCGGCCAAACCAAAGCCGGCACACGCTGTAGACGCTGCGCCAGCGCAAAAGCCAACAGTCCAACAAGTTGCTGCAGTTACGCCCGTTGTAACACCTGAAGTTAAAAAACCTCAAATTACGAGTGCGAATAAAGTTACCCTTGCATCAGCCACCCCTGTTTCATCAGAACGGGCCTCAGCGGGCAAAGAAAAGAAACGCGGTATCTTTTCATCAATTTTTGGATCTAAAGACAAAAATAAAAGCAAAAACAAGAACAGGGTTCAGCTAGCTTCAGCTGCAGGCTTAGCGCGCTTGTCGCCGCTCACCTTACAACGCCAAACCGAACGCGTTGACGTTGCTTGTTTTAAACCAGAATTGGTTCGTCTTTTAAAGAAAGTCGAAAAACACTACAAAAAACCGGTTGTTGTGACGAGTGGCTATCGCTCACCCCAACATAATAAGCGAATTGGTGGTGCAAGCGGATCGCGTCACACAACATGTGAAGCGGCTGATGTGCAAATTAAAGGCGTCACCAAGTGGGAATTGGCAAAATTTGTCCGTTCCATGTCAGACCGTGGCGGTGTTGGCACCTATTGCCATACACAATCAGTCCATATTGATATCGGATCAGTACGTGATTGGAACTGGCGCTGCCGCAAGCGTAAGCGTTAATCCAAACGATTCCATAGATCACACCACTCTGGTAGCTTAATTTTAGCCATGCCTGCTGTTAATTTTTGGCGTGCAAGTATTGTGCGTGAAAATTATCCGCGCGAAGATTGCTCTAAAGCCTTGAGAAACCAAGGTGAAATCCAA
>CAJQOR010000009.1 GCA_905479965.1 uncultured Rhizobiaceae group bacterium
TCTTGCGTCTTTCTCCGCTGGTGAAATTGGCATGATGTATTGGTCAACGTCAGCGGTTGGTGCTGTGGAGCGTTCAATGGGTGATTTCACCCTTGTGACCAACGAATATCCAGGCATGGCAGCAGGTGGTCCGCTTGGCCTACCAGCTGGTGGTAATTCTGCAATGCTGACGTCAACATCAGATGATCCAAAAGTTCTAGATGCAGCATGGACCTGGCTCAAGTTCATCACATCAGGCGAAGGTGCTGCTGAAGTTGCGCGAACTACTGGTTACATGCCACCAAACCAGGCTGCGAACGAAATCATCTTGAAAGATTTCTATGATCAGAACCCAGCAAAAGCGACAGCTGTTCGTCAATTGCCATTGCTCCGTGATTGGCAGGCATATCCAGGTGATAATGGTCTTGCAGCAACGCAAGTCATCTATGATGCAATCGAAGGTATTGTATCTGGTGAATATGATGACATGGAAGAGCTTCAGATTGAACTCAGCGAAGAAGTACAAGAATTGCTTCCAGCTGGTTCTTAACTCGCACTCTCGTTATGAAGGCATCCCAAAATGGGGTGCCTTTTTTGCAAATTATTTCCAATGGATCAAATATGAAACTTCTGCAATTTACGGATATTCATCTGACAAAACCTGGCCAGACCATCGGCGGACGCGAGCCAAACCAAAACTTTTCAAAGGCATTGCAACACGCCATGCAGTTGCACTCAGATGCAGAGGCTGTGTTCATAACAGGCGACTTATCCGATTGGGGTGATGTCGACGATTACAAACGCTTGCGTAAAGCAATCAAAACGTTACCAATGCCTGTGTATTTATGCATCGGCAACCATGATGATCGCCCAACTTTTTTAAAGGAATTTCCCGATTTAATCGGCGAAGGTGGCTTTGTGCAATCCGTTGTACCGCTTTCAATGGGTCACGCGATTTTGCTCGATACATGGGGACCCGAAAGCCACGCGGGGCATTTTTGTGTAAGCCGTGCGAATTGGCTTACCAAACAGCTTGAAGAGCTAGAGGGCCCGATTTGGATTTTCATGCATCACAATCCCGTGCCAACTCAAGTGAAGCCAATGGACGAGATCATGCTTTTGGATGCAGATCTCTTTGGCGATACTATCAGACCATATAAAAACAAGATCTCCCATATATTCCATGGTCATTGTCATCTTCCGTTATCGGGAACTTTCCATGGCATTCCATTCTTCGCACCGCGCGGTACCAACCATGCTGGTTGGCCCGATTTTGCAGCGACACGCCTCTTATCCGCAGCAGATCTGAGTGAAGCATATGCAGTGATTTTTGCAGATCAGGAGAATACAATGATCCAGATGGTCGAATATGGCTATGACGGGGAAATCCGTCATGAAGGCACCCCTGAATATTCTGACTGGGATAAACTGACGATGATTAGATAGGACCGTCATAACGGCTTCTTTTGGCCCAAACTAGGCGTTGTCGTAACAAAGGTATGGTCTTGTCTAATTTCTTATTCAAACAACGTCTCGTTGAACACCAATAAGATGATCACGCGTAACCATCAATTCTGCTATCTTGATGTCAATATCATCTATGTTTTCAGGTGCTTGAGGCAATACTAGATTTCTCACATCAGCATTACTATCATGATCAATAAGCTGAACATCTGAAGAGAGTTTAAACCCAAACTTTACCAACACTTTGCGCGGCTCTCGGACTGAGCGCGCGCGATAGGCTTTTGATATATACCATGGCGGTGGCTACCCCAAAATCGACTGCGGATAACAAGAGCACAATATGCACGTCATCAAATCATACACTTGTGCGGTGTTCTCCACCACAACGATCTGTGCTTCACCTACAGGAATGCCAATGTCATGATACCCATTCACAGCAAATATCCTTTTTTAATGAAGTGACATATCAAACAAACGGCTTAGCTATTTGGTTTGAAGGAACTGACGCCAACTGCCAAGATGGGTAATATCTTCCCCGCCCTCAGCACCTGCTGCTTCGCAAATAAATCCATTAACGTAACGACCATCAACCAAGCTCACTGAACCTATTCCCAACGGTGCTGGAATTGTTGTCATGAAGCTACCAAATTCTTCAATTGGCATTGACCAAATTTCCAAATCGATCTCGCCCCCCGTCCCTTTTGCGCATTTCACCATTCCAGGTCTTGATGGCGGGCCACCCGCCAACGCGAAAAAGTTATAGTCAGGCGCAGATTTAGCGTTTCGCAAAAATACTGCCCCTCGGCTGGTTAAATCTTTGTTGAGCGGTAAATCTGACATATGAGCCCCACAAACAGCAATATCGATGGTGGCAGGCTTACTGACAGGAAGTTTAATGATTTCGCCAAAGTGCCAATCGGTTGCCCCTAGATTTCGCGAGCCGACACATTCAAGTGATGTCGCAACAGACGCAACCAGTGCATCTTCATTTTTTTCAGCAAGGATTGTGACACTACCAGGACGACCATCTTCTCTTTTTGGAGTTGGCACTGCAATCCCGCACATATCCATAAGATTAACAAAATTTGTATAGGTGCCAAAATTATTATTAGGCGTGACAGGATCAGCTTCTAAATCTGCTACAGAATAAAATGTTGGAATGGTAGGAACACAAAGAACATCTACTGTTGTTAGTTCCGGTTCCACGCTGCGGATGAGTTCCTTTAACTTATAAAATCCGCGAAATGCATCAGCCGCTGATCTTTCTTCTGCCAACGAAATAATCTTCTTTGTGACAGGATAAATGGCATCAGGGTTTGTTTTTAAGAGTTCTTCAATAACGGTATAACGCTCAGCGACCCAAGAGCCATAATATAACATCTGTGCGATTTCATAAAGCGGGGTAAAATCAATTTCAGATATCTCATAGCCCTGTTCTTTTAGCAGTGAGACAGAATGATAAAATGATGTTTCCTGGAATTTATCACCCATAAACTGAATGCTACTTTTACTCGGTATACCAATCTTTAGATCAGATTTCGGTATTGCAAGCGCAGTATTTTCTATATGGCGCGCATAGGTATCTTTTGCATCATAGCTATTGGCTACACGAAACGCTGTATAGGCATCGCCAACAGTGAGCGCAAAAATAGAGATTGTTTCAATACTTTTGCATGCGGGCACCACGCCAGTTGCCGATAATGCCCCAAGGGTTGGTTTTAAACCAACAATATTATTCAAAGCAGCAGGCACACGACCCGAACCTGCAGTATCAGTACCCAAAGAAAACGGCACAATACCATGCCCCACAGCTACGCCAGATCCGCCCGAAGACCCACCAGGGACAATTTCTGGATCAACTGAATTTAACGGCGCGCCATAAGGTGTTCGAACCCCAACGAGCCCTGTCGCGAACTGATCCAGATTGGTTTTGCCAATCAAAATAGCTCCAGCTTTTTTCAGTTCAGCAACGACAAATGCGTCTTCTTCCGCGACATAGGCAAATTCAGGGCATGCAGCCGTTGTTTCATATCCTTTGGCATCAATATTATCCTTGATGACAAAAGGTATACCCCATAGCGGCAGACTTGAATCAAACGCACCCAATGCTTCCCCATTTGACAAAACATCAGCTTTATCAAATAGATTTATAAATATACTTGGATCATTTACCTGTGCAATACGCTGGAAAACTAATTCGATGATATCCATCGGTTTAACACCACTTGCATATGCTTCATGGATAGATGGAATCGTCATTTTAAGGTTATTCACGCGAGTTCTCCTTTGCGCGGATTTGGAGTATTTTTAGACGTAAGATTTGAAATGGATGGGGCTGCATCAAGTAGACTTTTGGTATAATCAGATGCAGGCGTTTGCATCACATCACCGGTTAAACCTTGTTCGATAATCTGCCCGTCTTTCATTACGATAACTTCATCACACAGCAGTTGCACCACATGTAAATCGTGAGAGACAAACAAATAGCTCATGCCCAGCTCGGCGCGTAAATCAGCCAGCAGATTAAGGACAATAGCCTGGATTGAAACATCCAGCGCAGCTGTGGGTTCGTCTAAGATCAACAATTTTGGATCTACAGCAATTGCACGCGCAATACCAACACGTGCTTTTTGTCCACCAGAAAGTTGGTGCGGATAACGTGATAACAATGTCTTTGGCAGACCAACCATATCTGCAAGCTCATCGACTTTAAACCGTCGAGAACCTCGATTGAGATTGGTTAGATGACGAAGCGGCTCTTCTATGCAATCCAGAGCACTAAATCTTGGGTTCAAACTATCCGTTGCATCTTGAAAGATCATTTGAATATCTTTGCGCAGGTCGTTTTTCGCAAATGAGCTAGCAGATGATTTTACCAAATCTTGCCCATCAAACATGATCTTGCCTGATGTCGGATCAAGCAACCTTGCGATCATTGATGAGGTCGTGGATTTTCCACAGCCACTTTCTCCCACCAGCGCAACGCTTGCACCCTTATTGACAGTGAATGAGATATTTTTCACCGCATGAACCGGCCCAGACTTCCCTTTATAGGTTTTGACAAGGTTTCTCACTTGTAACAGCGGCGCACCGATGGCTGGCCTTTCAGGCTCCTTAAGCTGCAAATCCTTCGGCAATAGTTCACGAATTGTCACACCCTTGCGCGGTGTCGCTGCTACGAGCTTCTTTGTATAATCATGTTGGGCATGATGAAATAATTGCGCTGGCTCACCTTCTTCGACTAACTCACCATCTTTCATCACCACAATTCGATCGCAATATTGCGCAGCAAGACCAAGGTCGTGCGTGATAAGTATGCTGCTCATATTACGCTCAGCAGATAATTGTTTGATCAGATCCATCACAGTTTTTTGCGTTGTGATATCAAGCCCGGTTGTCGGCTCATCTGCAATTAGCACTTTTGGGTCGCACGCGAGCGCAATCGCAATAACAATCCGCTGACACATGCCACCAGAAAGCTCAAATGGATAGGCTTCATAACGACTTTCAGCATCTTTGATTTGAACAGATTGTAGCGCCTTTATGGCTTTTTCTTTGGCGTCATAACGTGTTGCTCTTGCATGGCGACGCAAAACATCTTCAATTTGCAATCCAACTTTGCGAATGGGATTAAGTGCAGCGCGCGGGTTTTGAAAAACCATCGAAATCTCGCGCCCTCTAATATCCTGCATCGCTTTTGATGTTGCATGACGCAGATCAATATTGCTGTAGGAAATATCGCCAGCTGTGATCGAACCACCCGCATCTAAAATCCGCATCAGCGCATAAGAAGTGACCGATTTACCGGAACCAGACTCGCCCACAATGCCAAGCGTCTCGCCTTTCGCCAATGTAAGATTTACATTGCGGACGGCTTCAACTGGCCCTTTTCGCGTTTGAAATGTAACCGCCAGGTTTTTAATCGACAACATCTTACGTTCTCTTTCTTGGATCAACGAGATCACGCAATCCATCGCCCATTAAATTAAACGTAAACACAGCAAACATAAGCCATAGCCCAGGAAATAGCGCGAGCCACCATTCACCCGAAATAACAAAGTTTGCGCCTTCGGCGACCATGATGCCCCATTCCGCAGTTGGGGGACGCACACCCAATCCTATAAAGCTTAGTCCGGCGGCATTTAAAATTGCCCAACCCAAATTCAATGAAATTTGCACCATCATCGGCGGCAATGAATTTGGGAAAATGTGAAATGCTAATATGCGCGCGTCAGAGTTTCCAGCCAGTTTGGCTGCCTGAACAAAACCTGCATCGCGGCGAATATTAACTTCAGCTCGCACCAATCTTGCATAAAATGGAATATTGATCACAGCAGTCGCATAGATGATATTTTCGACAGTATTTCCAAGCGCTGCGACAATTCCCATCGCCAGAACAAACAGCGGAAACGCCATAATCGTATCCAGTATTCTGTTAAGCACAGAATCAAGCCAGCCACCCCAATACCCAGCACACGCCCCAAGAAAGGAACCGATGACGAAAGACAAAGCAACAGCGGCAATAGAAATAGATAAGTCCAATCGCGTTGCAACAACAACCCGGCTGAACACATCTCGACCTAAATTATCGGTTCCAAACCAATGGGCTGCAGATGGCGGGCTCAGCGCATTTGATGTATTTGATGCAAGTGGATCGTAAGGCACAATAGATGGGCCAAAAATCGCACAAAACAACAGGACAGCAAACATCAAAAAGGAAATTGCCGTCACGGGGTTTTCGCGCATCACATATAGAAGGTGTGATGAAAAACTCAGTTCTGATGACATAATTTTATCGCTCATAATTAGGATTGCGCCTCAAAACCAATCCGCGGATCAATCAACGAATATGAGATATCAATAATCAGGTTTAACAGAACAAAAAGTATAGCCATCGTTAGAACAAAGCCCTGCACGGCAGCATAATCAGATGACACTAATGCCTCTACCGCATAGGAGCCAATGCCCGGCCATGCAAACACTTTTTCAACCAATACATTTGCGCCAAGCATGAACGAAAAGACCATACCAAGGGTTGTGATAACAGGTAGCAAAGCATTGCGGAACGCATAGCCATAAAGCACTTTACTGTTTGTTAGACCAGCGGCTTTTGCCGTTCTTATAAAATCCGATGACAAGGCTGTTAACATCGCAGCTCTCGTCATTCGAGCGATCGGTGCCATTGTAAAAAGCGCAAGCGTGACAGCGGGCAACACCAGTTGTTTCAGTGCCCCTAGAAATGTTTCCCAATCCCCCACAAGAGCGGAGTCAATCAGATAAAACCCGGTAATATGATCCGGTTCAATATATAAAAAATCCAATCGCCCGAGCGGAGATGGTGCAATACCAAGTAAGTAGTAGAAAATATAGACAAGCAAAATGCCTGTGAAAAATGTCGGCAAAGACACACCAGCGGTCACAAATATCCGGCAAATATGATCTTGCATTGAACCAGGCTTCTTTGCGGCCATAACACCCAATGGTATCGCAACACTACATGCTAAAATAAGAGCGGTTAGAGTAAGCTCTAAGGACGCAGGTAATCGCCGCGCAAGATCACTGATAACCGGCTGGCCTGTTGAAAGCGACTGACCTAAATCGCCTCGTAATAGATCACCCAGATAGATAAAAAATTGCTGGGGAAGTGATTTGTCTAGCCCTAAAGCTTCGCGCACTTGTTGGATTGATTCAGCTGTTGCAGATTGCCCTGCGAAATACACAGCTGGATCACCTGGGAGTGCTCTGGTCAGTATGAAACTGACAACCACCACACCCATCACAACAGGTAAAGCCTGGGCGATCCGCATCGAAATAGTTTTAAATCGCCCAGTCATAAATTATACTTTTTTCAGGTTACGAACATCAAGCTGACGGTGGAACCAATATTCAAAGTCTTTAGCTCCGTTCATACCAACACTTAATGCAGGTTGCCAAAGCGCAATGCGTGGAACTTCATCCCAAATAATCTCGATCATGCGTTTGATTTTAGGTGCATAATCTGGGTCATCAATTGACATATGAAGTGTTTCATTGGTCAGAACTTGAATTTCTTCATTGCGGTAATTTGATGAGTTGAACAAATGACCTTCTAGGAAACACCAGAAGAAATAGTAACACGGATAGTTCAACCAACCACCGAAAGTTTCAAGGTGAAGCGGCAGGCGCTTTTCCACCAAAGACGCTGTTCTCCAACCTGCACTTGGAATTTTATCTATCGTCGCATTGACGCCAATTTTAGACAGGTTTTCTTGAATGAGAAGCGCAACAGGCTCCATCCATTCTGCCTGACCAAGTGAGATAGAAAGTGGCACATCAAAACCAGCAGACATGCCTGCTTCTTTCAATAGGTCTTTAGCTCTATCCAAATCGGTTGAATAAGGAAATTTTTGCGGCCATGCGATATCGGAAGGAGATGTTTCTTCTCCACCCCACATAGGCTTACCACGGCCATAAGCACCTGTATCAAACACCTCTTGATAAGGAATAGACCATGCAATGGCTTGTCTCACACGTTTGTCTTTAAACGCATCAAATGCAAGATTTGGACAAAGGCTGTAAATTGAATTTTCAATAGGCGTTGTTTGGACTTCCAAACCATCGACGCCTGAAAGTTCTTTGGCATCTTTATTCGGCATATTAAATGATACATTGACATCACCACGCTCGAGCAGCGCACGACGCGTTGCAGGGCTTGGAACTTCGCGAACAATAACGCGTTTAACCGCCGGAACAGGTCCAGATGTGTAATCATCATTACGTTCATAAACAAGCTGTTCACCCGGGCTCCATTTGGCAACTTTAAATGCGCCAGAACCAGCAGGTGTTGTATGAAGATACTCAGTTGCCCACGGATCTTCATCGGTTGCATGTTCAAGTGCAACTTTGGAATTGATTACCATTGGAATAGGTACGGCCAAATCAGGCAATGTCAGTTTAGATGACCGGATAAGTTTAATTTTGAAAGTTAAATCATCAACGACTTCAAACTGCTCTGGACTTTCAAGTGAACCGGCTTTCATTTGCACAGCGGGGAAACCGCCGAGTGAAACGGCACGATCAAATGACCATTTCACATCAGTTGCCGTAATTGGTGTTCCATCGTGGAACTTACCTTCCGGTTTTAGCTTAAAGATGAGTGCTTCTGCTGTCTCTTCCCAACTTTCGGCAATTTCTGGCTCGATAACAGAGTAATCATATGACACACCGCCATCTTCAGTCACTTTGGTACCAAAGCTCACCAATCGATCATATACATTGACAGCAACCTGATAACTTGGACGGTTGGTTCCAGTTCTATGAAGATCAAGACTGTTAATTGTTTGGCCCATCACAGCCACGATAACATCATTTCCTGCAGCACTTGCAGGCATTACTTTGAGAAACGGCAGTACAGAAGCACCAAGCGCTCCACCGCCTATTTTTAAGAAGTCACGTCTATTCGTTTTCATTGTTTTGTTCCGCTTCGAAGGTTCGTCTTAGGAGACTGATTGTTATATCGGCCTAGCTTGTGACTATTCATTGTCAATTACAAATGCTATAAATTCACAAAAGCGGTTCATTAAATGAATAGGTCGTCAATGCGTCATCTGGTTACATTTCAATATATCGAAGCCATCGCACGCGCTGGCTCCATCCGAAAAGCCGCGGAAGATATGAATATAACCGCCTCTGCCTTGAACCGCCGCATACAGCGATTTGAAGAGGAATTCGGATCTGAAATATTCGAAAGACTACCACGTGGCGTTCGATTAAATCCGGCAGGTGAATTACTTATAAGGCATATAAGAGCGCAAGAATCTGATTTAAAACGTGTTCAAAGTCAGGTGGCTGATCTATCAGGTGTGCGCAGAGGCCATGTTTCAATTGCATGTTCACAAGCTTTGGTTCCATATTTCCTGCCCAAACAAATTGCTGAATATAGAAAAGCCCATGCCGGTGTTACATTCTCTGTAAACGTTCGAGACCGCGAAGCCGCCGAAGCTGAACTAGGGACATTTAAAAGTGACATTGCATTGGTATTTGAGCCTATTTTCATGGCCGATTTCCAAGTACAGACAATGGCGCCACAAACGATATCAACCATAATGCGGCCTGATCATCCTTTGGCAAAACAAAAAATTGTAAGACTTAGAGATTGTCTTGATTTTGCATGCGTACTGCCGGAATCTCAGTACGGCGTTCGTTTTCTCATTGAACGTGCTGCTGCGGAAAGTTCAAGAACAATATCCCCAATTGTTGAATCAGACTCATTCGATTTCATGCGCCATTATGTACTTCATGAAAATGCAATAGCATTTCAAATACCAATTGGCTTGGAAGAGCGGAACGATCTTGTGTATCGCGCGCTTTCGACAGACGACGTCCCAAGTGGGAATTTACTCTTAGGTCAAATGCGTGGGCGCACCCTACCCGTCGCATCTGCGCGCTTTATGCAACAACTCGAAATTGCATTGCAGAAATACACATAAACAATCCAAAACACACCAATCAAGCAAAAACATACCCGATGCAAAAAATGCATCGGTATAGCGCAAAAATAACAGAAGTCAGCAGCGCTTTATCTGGTTACTCTCTTTTCATCGGATTTATTTAGCTGTTCGTCATGGAGCAAACCACCCTTGATCGAGTAGCGATTTGTAAAAGGGAACACCGTGATCAAAAAAAACCTATCACGCAGAACTTTTTTGGCAAACCATATATCCAACCCGTTGCACCCAATTTACCTTCAATCTCATTTGGTTGGTGGTCAGAGATTGAACAGATGGGACAAGTTGTGGCTTTAAG
Source organism: uncultured Rhizobiaceae group bacterium (assembly GCA_905479965.1). The sequence goes on from CAJQOR010000009.1 coordinate 10,228, forward strand.
GCCCCAAGCAGAAAGTTTGGAGAGTTAAATGTAAAGGATGCAGCAGAATGAGCTATATTGATGCGGACCCATACCAATGGCCATATAACGGCGATCTTCGCCCAGAAAACACAGCTCTCATTATTATTGACATGCAAACCGATTTTTGCGGCAAAGGCGGCTATGTCGATAAAATGGGGTATGACATATCCTTAACCCGCGCACCGATTGAACCCATTAAAGCCTTGCTTACAAAGATGCGCGCTGGTGGCTATCATATTATCCATACCCGCGAAGGACACAGGCCAGATCTTACTGATTTACCAAAAAACAAAAGGTGGCGCTCGCAACAAATTGGTGCAGGTATTGGCGATCCAGGTCCATGCGGTAAAATACTCGTTCGCGGTGAACCCGGTTGGGACATTATCGAAGAACTCTACCCGATGGAGGGCGAACCGATCATTGATAAGCCCGGCAAAGGCTCGTTTTGTGCGACAGATCTTGAATTGCTTTTGCGAACGCGTGGTATTGAAAATCTATTGTTGACTGGCATCACAACAGATGTGTGTGTGCACACAACTATGCGTGAAGCCAATGACCGCGGATTTGAATGTATGCTCGTTGAAGATTGTTGCGGAGCAACTGATCTTGGTAATCACAATGCAGCTATTAAAATGGTCAAAATGCAAGGCGGGGTTTTTGGCTCGGTCTCCAACAGCACAAAGTTGATCGCACAATTGCCATGAACACCCCTTCCCGCAACGCATCAAACGATATGAAAGCTGCGTCAGTTGAAACTATCAACATGACGATGCAATGTGGTGATTAATATGCAGCGAGACTTTATTGAACCGGGTGGCTTTGGCGAAACACTGGGCAACGTTGTGTCGCTATTGCGTGCCATTATCCCAAAATTGCAAG
>CAJQOR010000010.1 GCA_905479965.1 uncultured Rhizobiaceae group bacterium
CAAAAGTAAAAAATTGTCTCCATTTATCGGCGTATTAGCGCCGTTTTTCCCAATATCAATGCTGAAATACAGAAAAAAATAAATTTTTTTGATTTTTTTTCAGTACTTGTTTTTGGTAAAAATCTCAAACCACACCAATCATCTGAAATCTCTTGCGCAAAGCTGAACGCCTGCGCTGATCATTCCCATGTCAAATTTTGATCAAATCTTACCTGAGCCAACCCCCGTTACCATAAGGTGTTGCGGCCAATTTGTTAAAAATTTAGGTAATATTTCTGAAAATATGAACTCACTTTGAGACAAAATTGAATCGTATGTAATTATAATTTATCGTTATTTTTCATATATTTAGCGTCGAATTTTAGCACCAAAATTTGGCTGATGTAAAAAGCGTGCTGCCATATTCCTTCCCACAACGGGGAGAACGAAAATGGTTCGTATCAATCGCACAATACAAACAGGTGCAATATTATTAGGTCTTGGAGTAGCGTCATTAACAAACGCACATGCAGCGCATGATTTCCTAAGTCCAATTAGTCAAACAAACCCACCCATCGGGCATTATGAATTTTGTAAAGTAAACCCAAATGAGTGCAACGTCATCGGTCGGGACCAAGGACCAATGCAGCTTACGAGAAAAGCATGGGACAAAATGCTTAAGATCAACACAGCTGTTAATCGCAAAATCAAACCTTTGACCGACATGCAAATTCATGGTGTCGAAGAAGTATGGTCATATCCACGCTCAGTAGGCGATTGTGAAGATTATGTACTGCTCAAGCGTGCAAGCCTGATGAAAGCTGGGTTTTCACCAGCTGACCTTCTGATCACAGTTGTGCTCCAACCAGATGGCTCTGGACATGCCGTTCTAACTGTTCGCACGGACTATGGTGATTATGTACTCGATAATCTTCGCAACGATGTAAGACTTTGGCATGAAACAGGCTATCGCTTCATCAAACGTCAATCATCAGAGCATGCCGGTGCATGGATGAAGCTTGGCAGCGGCAATAGTGGAGCTGTTGGTACAACAAACTAAGTTACAAATCTGTCGATGACGTTTGGGGACACCCTGACAGATTAAGATATTGGATATTTCAGTTTCCTGAGCCTGACCTTATCCTCGTCCCCCCTATAAAGGCTCAGGTTATTGCTGGTCCGCATCTGTCCCATACGGACCAGCACATTTTTAAACGGCTAATCGATCCGTTTAAGACCTTTTAAAAATCTCATCGCATTCTCAACATAGTGTTGCGCACCGTTGCGCAATGTCGCTTCTGTTTTTTCGTCAATTTGACGGATAACTTTGCCTGGCGAACCAACAACCAATGAATTATCCGGAATAACTTTGTTCTCGGTAATGAGAGCCTTTGCACCGATAATACAGTTCTTGCCGATCTTTGCGCCATTTAAAACAATCGCACCCATGCCAATCAGCGTGTTATCGCCAAGCTGACAACCATGCAAAATCGCATTATGTCCAATTGTGCACCCAGCGCCAACATCGAGCGGATATCCTATATCAGTATGTAATGTGCAGTTTTCTTGGATATTTGTGCCTTTGCCAATACTGATCATCTCATTATCACCCCGCAAAACAGCACCAAACCAAACGCCAACACCTTCAGATAGGGTAACTTTGCCCATTACTTGCGCATTATCAGCAATCCAAAAGCTCCCTTTTTCTGGTAAGTTCGGTTCAATCCCATCTAAACTATAAACCGGCATTTTGATCTCCCACATTGCCCATCTCTTTGTACGAAGATGAGTTGTTATTGCTCAACACAAGCAAATTGAATAATCTGCCAATCATAGTGTTGATTCTGATCACAATCCAACTCTAAACACTTTAAGCCAATTTTCGACCGATCGCTGAATGCCAAGCAATGAATGAGACGAATAATTCTTCGCACAAACCATTAATCACACCCAAATTCGCGTGGCGCGTTGCGTTTGTCGTTGCCATTTTGCTGATTGTTACATTAATTATCCATTTAGGAGGACGGTATTTCAGCGGTGCAATTGTCAAAGCAGGACACACAGATGATCGGCAACTTTATTCAATTGTTATGGGCGATAACACGCTAAATGTTGCGGCCAATACAATCCGTTTTGATAGTCAGAGGCGAAATGGCGTGGCTGATGGGGTCAAACTTTATCTCTCTTGGCCCGAAATGGCAGGATATACAGAAGCAACAAAAGATAAATTTAATGATGCAGGTTTAAATTCATCTCTGATATTCATCGATATTGGCTATTCAAACAATCAAGTTGATATGTCGTCGAGATTTGAGCCAATTTATAGAAACTTCATTCAAGGTGCCCCCAATGCGGGACCAAATGGCTTGGTGTTTTACCGTATGAGTGCGCAATCCTCTTATAGCGGGGAAATCCTCTATACTGAAAACATCACCAAAGAACGCCCCTATGTGATCAAATGTCTGCAAAACAAACCCGGCGATACAGCAAATTCAGCCGGCTGCCAACGAGACATCAATTTTGGTAAGGGCTTGCGTTTAACCTATCGGTTTTCAGAGGCCCGGATCGCACAATGGCGCAGCATTGAAGAGCAAATTCTGACATTTGCGCAACAAATCTTCCAATAAACCAGTATCAGAAACTAGACTTTTTCAGGGTCTTCAATGCGAATTACTTGAGGCGCCGCCGTAAGATAACCTTCATTTTCAATATGGCCAACTGTATCACGAACCGCTTGCTCTGTGGTTGCATGAGTCACCAGGATCACAGTTTGTTTATTGTCGTTAGGTCCATCGTTTTGCGCCCGTTGAACAATCGATTTCAGCGAGATCGATTGATCCGCCATATGTGTCGCGATATTTGCAATCACACCGGCTTTATCTTCTACAGACAAACGAATGAAATAACCGCCCTTATGCTCACGCATCTTTGCACGCTTATATTCAATTAACTCTTTGACAGGATTACCAAAAACAGGAGCATGTTGAGCACCCTCGCGGCTTTTTGCAATATCAGCAAGATCACCAATTACAGCAGACGCTGTTGCCATGCCACCTGCCCCTGGACCAGACATAACAAGCTCACCCAATAAATCAGTCTCAACTGCAACTGCATTGGTTACACTGTCCACTTGCGCAACCAAACTATGCGTCGGCACCATTGTTGGGTGTACACGTTGCTCAATGCCGGTATCAGTTTTTTGCGCCACACCAAGCAATTTAATGCGATATCCCAATTCATCAGCAGCATGAATATCGTCAATTGTAATGTTGGTAATACCCTCAAGATAGATCTCATTTGATGCAAGCTGAGTACCAAATGCAAGGCTGGTTAGAAGTGCAAGTTTATGTGCTGTATCATTGCCTTCAATATCAAACGCAGGATCAGCTTCGGCATATCCAAGCCTTTGCGCATCTGCAAGACAATCTTCAAAGCTCATATTATCAGCCAGCATGCGTGTTAGGATATAGTTACATGTACCATTCATGATACCGTAAACGCGCGAAATCTTGTTGCCAGATAACGCTTCACGCATGGCTTTTACAATCGGAATACCGCCAGCAATTGCTGCTTCATAATTTAAAATGACGCCTTTTTCTTCGGCAATTTCCGCAAATTCCATACCGTGCTTGGCCAAAAGAGCTTTGTTAGCCGTGACGACATGGCACCCGCGTGAAAGTGCAGATTTTACCGCTTCATAGGCGACACCATCTTCGCCACCAATCAACTCAACAAGCACATTGATATCCGCGTTCGCCGCAAGTTCAACAGCATTATCAAACCAAGCCGCTTTTGATAAATCAAAACCACGGTCTTTATCTTTGTTCGCCGCGCAAACTGCCGTAACAGTTAAATCCTTGCCACAGCTTTTGGTCAAAGTATGCGCTTTTGTCTCTAAGAGTTGCCCCAAAGAAGAGCCAACTGTACCCAGACCAGCAATACCAATTTTAAGACCATTTGACATGAGATATCCGTTCAGTGTGCAATGTATGTAAATTTGTTTTTGATAAGAAAGATTGACAATGCGCCAAGGTTTAATGCGCCCTTATGCAGAGGTCAATCTTCATTTTGTGGAATATATAAAGCTATCGATGTGAGTTGAGATCAATCACATTTTCAGCTTCACTACCTTCTGCCCCAGCTTCAGCGAAAAATTTCTTGATGTTTCTAGCCGCTTGACGAATGCGATGCTCATTTTCAACAAGTGCAATACGTACATATTCGTCGCCATGTTCACCAAACCCAACCCCCGGAGAAACGGCAACATCCGCTTTTTCGACCAGCAGTTTGGAAAATTCAAGTGAACCAAGATGTGCGAAAGGT
>CAJQOR010000011.1 GCA_905479965.1 uncultured Rhizobiaceae group bacterium
TTTATTGCTACAAACCGCACGCTATTTGGTACCAGTTTGATGTACAAATGTTGACAGAGCCTACATTTGATCCAGCAAATTACACGATGGTTCAGCCTTCAGATGATCCTGATTGGTATGAAAAATCAAACGTAGCTACAAAAGATGCGCTTAAAAATGTGCAAATCGCTTGGTCAAAATCATTGGCCGATCGTTCGCCTGCAATTGCAGAATTCTTTGATCGTTTTTCACTAGAAGCTGATGATGTGTCTAACTTCGCGTTTGAAATTTCTGGCAATGGTCGTGATGCGGGTGAAGTTGCAAAAGAATGGGTTGCAGCAAATTCTGATCGCGTTGATGGTTGGTTAGGCCTTTAAATCCATAAAAACAATGGGCGATGTATATTGATTTAATACATCGCCCGTTACAAAATTTATGCTGATGACCACTTAAGTCAAACATTTGGATTTGGATATGAATAGCGCAGAAGATTGCATGATCAAAGTCTCAGGCGTCTGGAAAATATTTGGTGGAGACCCCAAAGCGGCTTTAAAAGCTGTGACGGAAGAGGGGCTCAGCAAAGCTGAAGTTTTGGAAAAGTTTAATTCCGTCGTTGGTGTGGCAGATGTTAATCTTGAGATCGAACGCGGTAAGATTTTTTGCATTATGGGATTGTCAGGGAGTGGAAAATCGACACTTGTTCGGCATTTTAATCGCTTGCTTGAACCCACTGCTGGCCGTATCGAGATCGAGGGTACAAATGTAATGGATCTCGAACAAGGAGAACTTCGAGAATTTCGAAATAGCAAAATCGGAATGGTGTTTCAGAATTTTGCGCTTTTACCTCACCGTTCTGTTTTAGATAATGTGGCAATGCCACTGGATATTCGCCAGATCAGTAAACATGAGCGGATGCGACAAGCCGCAAAAATTTTAGACATTGTTGAATTGGGTGCTTGGGGCAATAAATTTGCGCATGAATTATCAGGTGGTATGCAGCAACGAGTTGGGCTTGCGCGGGCTCTGGCTGCTGATCCAGATGTTTTGCTTATGGATGAACCATTTTCAGCGCTCGATCCGCTTATTCGCCGGCAACTTCAAGATGAATTCATTGGCTTGTCAAAAGTCATGAATAAAACGACGGTATTCATTACCCATGATCTGGATGAGGCTGTTCGTGTTGGACATCAGATCGCAATCATGAGAGATGGGCGTGTTGTTCAAATTGGAACTGCTGAAGATATCGTGATGAACCCTGCGGATGATTATGTTGCTGATTTTGTGGCAGGCATCTCGCGGCTTAAAGTTGTTCGCGCACGCGCGGTGATGGAACCAATTGAAAAATTCACTGCAGAAGGTGGAAAAATATCAAAGTCAAATTTGAGAATTAACGAGAGTGAAGCCCTCAGCACAATCATCCAAAAAGCAATTGATGATGATGCTCCGATCGTAGTTGAAGAGGGGGGAACAGATATCGGCGTTATCACGCGCGCAGATGTGTTGCGAACAGTCATTGAAGGAACAGAAGTCTCATGACCCAACAACTTCAAAGTAACCCAGCGCTGGATGCGCGTAGTGCAGCTGCCGATGCGCTTGAAGCAGATCGTGAAGCGCTGATTGAAACATTTGTTCGGACAAGCCCCGATTATTACACGAAAAATTTTGATAAAATTGGTAAGAGTTCGAAGTTCACGCCGACCTTTAATTTCAATGCTGGTTTGCTTGGCCCCATTTGGTTTGGGGCACGTGGCGTTTGGAGCTGGGCTGTTGCGTTTCTTGTTGTCGAAGCCATTGGCTTTGTGCGTATTGCTCTTGGTCTATTTGGGGACTTAGCGGCAGAAGCACGTGAGCGGATCGCATCGATTGAAGGCACACTTGAACTGAGACGACAGCAACTCGCTTCTGCGCTTGAAAGTGGTTCTGATAAGGTTGATGTATACCAAAGAACTGTTGATTCTCTTGAAGGCGCCATCGGTGGCATCCGGGCAGAAGCGGATGCGTTGCAAGAAAATGGTATATGGATTGCTCTGTCAGGTCTGGCGATCTTAGTCATCGTGAAGTTCATACAAAGCATCATCGCAAATACAACCTTAGAAACTCGATTTTCTGAATGGGTGTCTGATAAAACGATCCGCCATGGCATGCCGACACGCGATATTGTTTTAAGTGTTGTGTTTATGGTCACAATCGTATTTGCCGCCATGCTGCATTATAGTTTCCCCGGCAGTTTCCCGCTTCTGAGCGAGTTTCCAACGGTTCCCGAGATCCGCCTCACAGCGATTTCTTGGGTCGAAGCATTTTTCACTTTTGCTGTGACAAATGGTGATGCAATGTTTGATTTCATCACCTATGGAATTCGTTTAATGTTGGATTCGCTGGAGTTGATTTTTGTCCAAACTCCTTGGATCGTGGTTGCCAGTTTCATCATCTTATTGACCTGGTTATCCGCAGGATCACGAACAGCGATATTCTCGAGTGCATTTCTTGCTTATATGGGTCTATTAGGTTTTTGGGAAAAGGCGATGACAACACTTGCCCTATTGGGAACAGCTGCGTGCTTATCCATCCTAATTGGCATTCCGTTGGGCATGTTTTGCGCTCGCCGCCCACGGTTATATTCGGTTATTCAACCGATTATGGATTTTATGCAGACAATGCCAGCGTTTGTTTTCATGATCCCTGTGATTGCATTCTTTGGAACAGGTAAGCCTGCAGCGGTTGTAACGACGATGATATTTGGCGGAACGCCCGTCGTGCGCCTTACTGTGCTCGGGCTTCGTGGTGTGCCAGAAAATGTTCGCGAGGCTGCAATATCATTTGGTGCCAACAAATGGTATCTTCTTCGAAAAGTAGATTTGCCGCTTGCGGGACCTTCCATTCGCGCTGGGATCAATCAAACGATTATGCTGTCATTAGCGATGGTGGTCGTCGCGTCTCTTATCGGTGCTAAAGGTTTGGGAGAAGATGTTTTGGAAGCCTTGCAATATGCCAATGTTGGACAAGGAATTTTAGCAGGATTTTCAATTCTGTTTTGTGCGATGATCCTTGACCGTATTGTTCAGGGGCAGCGAAAGTGAGTGAACTGCCACTTGTCCTCGTGCATGGTTTTATGGGCGGCGGTTGCCAGTGGGATTTACAGCGCTCTGATTTAGAAAAGCACTTTAAACTGGTTGCGCCGGACCTGCCTGGTTTTGCAAGCAAGTCCAACTTTAAAGCACCAAATACAATTGCCGGATTTGCCAAGAGCGTGTTTGAAGAATTGGATGCTAAAGGCATAAATCGCTTTAAGCTATTGGGGCATTCCATGGGCGGTATGATCGTTCAGGAAATGATGGCAATGCAGCCGGATCGCATTGAAAATTTGGTGCTGTTTGGAACCTCTGCGACCGGGAACTTACCTGATCGATTTGAGAGTTTTGCAACATCAAAACAACGGGTTCTTGAAGATGGGGTGATTTCATCCGCGCGTCGGATTTCTGCAACATGGTTTTTAGATTATGAGGCGGCATGCGAATTTGAAAATTGCGCAAAAATTGCAGAACAGTCGTCAATGCAGGCACTTCTTGCTGGTCTTGATGCTATGCAGTCCTGGTCGCGGATAGAAAATTTAAAGAATATTTCCTGCCCGTCGTTGATTTTGTGGGGAGAGGGGGATCGCACCTATCATTGGCCGCAGGTAGAACAGCTCTGGAACGAAATACCAAATGCAAACCTTGCTGTTATACCAAATTGCTCACATGCTGCTCACATGGAAAAACCTGATATATTAAACGCAATCTTGATTGATTTTTTAAAGTGAATCAAGATTGCGTTTAATATTTGCGCATTCACGCACGCAAGCTGCACCATCGGTGCGAGATAGATATAATAGCAGTAAGTCTGTTGCTGGGTTTTAAATTCAATTATATATGTACAGCTTTACCTAATGCGCGCATACATACTTCCTGAAAACCTTCTGATCGTGTTGGATGTGCGTGGATTGTCGCACTGATATCTTCAAGACGCGCACCCATTTCTAACGCCAGCGAAAATGCTGCTGAGAGTTCTGAGACACCTTCGCCAACGGCATGAATGCCGGTGATGACATGATCTGTTTGTCGCCATACAACGCGGATAAATCCGCTTTCATCTTCCGTCGTCATCGCTCTACCATTTGCCATAAATGGAAATTCGCTTGATTGGGTATCGTCACTCTCACCAGGTAATTCACCACATGAAATAATTTCAGGGTCTGTAAAACAAACGGCTGGGATTGATCGTTTGTCCCAGCTAACTTTATGGCCAGCGATATATTCTGCAACCAATTCACCTTGCGCCATTGCGCGGTGGGCTAACATGGGTTCACCTGTGATATCTCCAATAGCAAACACTCCGCGCATGGATGTTTGGCACACGTCATCTATGTCAATAAACGCACCGTTTCTGGTGAGGGCTAATTCATCAATTTGAATTTTTTCTGTACGTGGGCGACGCCCAACGGTAACGAGCACTTTTTCTGCGTTGATATTCTCGGCATTTGTTTTCAATATGCCATTTGAATACCCTTCTGCTTTGGTGTTGGTTTTGATTTTGATACCGAGGCTTCTTACTCTGTCTTCCACCGGTTTTTTCAAGTTTTTGTCAAATAGCGGGAGAATAGAATTGCTTGCTTCGATGATTGTGACATCAGCTCCGAGTTTGGCAAATGCCGTTCCCAACTCTAGCCCAATATATCCGCCGCCGACAACAGCAAGTGATTTAGGAACAGAGGTTAATGACAGCGCTTCAGTTGATGATAAAATATCCCCGCCAAAGGGCATGTCAGGCAATTCAACAGAAGATGACCCTGTTGCAATGACGATATTCTCAGCTTTGATTGAGCGGATGTCGTCATTGTTTTCTATCGCGACTTGTTTGCCGTCGATAAACTTCGCACTTCCTTTTACAAATTGAACCTTGGCTTTTTTCATCAAGCCCTCAACGCCACTGGTAAGGCGGTTTACGATGCCATCTTTCCAAGCCACTGTTTGTGCTAGATCGATTTCTGGCTTGCTGGTTTGAATCCCCAGCGGCCCATCTGGTGCTTTCGTTATTTTATCAAATTCATTGGCTGCATGGATCAGAGCTTTTGATGGGATACAGCCAATATTTAGACATGTGCCACCAGCAGCATTTTCATCAACAATGATGGTATCTATCCCGAGTTGACCAGCGCGAATGGCACATACATAACCGCCTGGTCCGGCGCCGATGATAAGTAGTTTACAACTTAAATCCATTACGAGCGCTCCACAAACAACATTGCAGGACTTTCAAGCAATGTTTTCAATTTTCGTACAAAAACGGCAGCATCCCAGCCATCAATAACGCGATGATCAAAGGAACAAGAGATATTCATCATTGTTCGCGGTTGGAAGTTTTGACCATCCCACATTGGGCGAACCTGCATCTTATTCACTCCAATGATCGCAACCTCTGGGTGATTGATGATCGGTGTTGTGGCAATTGCGCCCAACTCCCCAAGCGAGGAAATCGTTATTGTTCCTTCTGTTAACTCAGCTGGCTTGATGGTTCTTTGTCTCGCAGAAGTAGCAAGACGCGCCAACTCTTTGGCATTGTCCCATAAGCTTGCCGCCTGAGCATGTCGCACGACCGGAACCGTAAGGCCATTTGGTGTTTGTGTTGCGATGCCTAAATGAACGCCTTCATATTGATGAATAATATTAGCATGATCATCATATCGGGCATTAAATTGAGGTTGATCGCGAACAGCTTCAATGATTGCCTGCATAATAAAGGGAATAATAGTAAGCTTTGAGCGTTCACCCTCGTGTTTTGTGTTTAGGCCCGCGCGCAGTTCCATGAG
>CAJQOR010000012.1 GCA_905479965.1 uncultured Rhizobiaceae group bacterium
CGAGCATGATATGTCGCGCTTCCGTTTTTCACGATTTACCGATGGCAGTAAGCTTGAATTGGGACCATCGCTTTAATATATCCCTTCTAATCACTGGGATATCTTATGCAGCTCTTAATCATTATATTCACCTCATTTGCCCTCATGCTGGCAATCTTATTTTTTATTCAATTTCGTCTCTCACGTGCCAAAGACAGTGGTGATTTGTATGCCGAACTTCAAAAAGAGACAGAAAAGCTTTTCAAACATGATCTTGCGCGCGATTTAGCAATCATTGTGACGAAAAACGGCCATGTTGTTGAACATTACCAAAGCAAAGATGCAGACCCAGCAAATGTCACCTATGATAGCATTTACGAAATCGGATCTATTTCAAAGGTATTCACATCAACATTGTTGAGCATATTGGTCGTTGACGGCAAACTTAAGCTTGATGATAATTTACAAGATTTAATCGGTGATAGATTTGAACTGGCTGATCACATTCAACCCATTACGCTCGAACAGCTCGCAACACATACGTCTGGTATTCCGCGTGTGCCAAAAGTCATGCTCAACAAGCTGGAAGTCTTAGACAATCCATATTCCACCTTCACAATCGATGATATTGCAGAATATCTGAAGACAGCAAAACAATTTGGCAAACCCGGCAAGTTTCACTATTCAAACCTTGGCATGGGATTGCTTGGACACATCATGGAATGGAAAACTGGCCATTCACTAGATGAATTGGTCAATACCCATATTGTGTCTCAGCTTGAGATGACCTCGACAAGTTTTGTGGTAAATGACGACCATAAATCCCGCTTTGTTGATGCCTATGACCCGAAAGGAAATCCTACACCCCATTGGGATTTTCCCATACTTGCAGGTGCCGGCGGCATCCGATCAACACCATCTGACATGCTAAAATTCTTAAATGCCAACATTGAAGGTACTGGATCGTTATCTGACGCGTTTAAAGCCACGCACCCAAACCCGCAGACAGGCGATGTTGGGTTGGGTTGGATGGGTGCCACTTTTGTTGAAAGGTTTTTGGGTAACAAAAACCTTATTTGGCACAATGGCTTAGTTGGTGGTCATGCGTCATATATCTCATTTGATAAAACCCATAATACGGGAGTATTGGTCTTATCCAACAAGGCAATGGATTTGCAAGTTGTTGGTTCAAAACTATCGCGACTAGCGCGCATTCATTCCATCAAAGAGTAGACACACACCACCGTATAATCCACATAAATGGTTGCAACAGGTCTCACAAATACCTAAATATTGTTATGAAATCGGCGATTGTAGTGCCGAATAACGCATACAGCTCTAAATGGATAATGATTAAAATGGATATTATGAACTTGGATTCTGGCTTAATTGCCAACAAATTGGGTGTCGATCAAAGCACAATCAGCGGTGCATTGAACGGTTTAGTTGGCGATGGTGATCAATTTGATCTTGGCAGCCTTGTGGGCAATCTTCAGTCTGGTGATCTTGGTGATATCGCGGCATCTTGGTTGGGTGATGGCGAAAATGCAGCCATTTCGACAGACCAAATCCAAAACTTGATGGGTGGAGACAAAATTTCAGCCGCAGCAGCGCAATTGGGCACGAGTGAAGGCTCTTTGCTTGAAAGCCTTCAGGAATCACTTCCTCAGCTTGTTGATCAATCTAGCAGTGGTGGTTCGTTGCTTGATTCCGTTGGCGGCATTGGCGGTTTAGCAAGCATGGCTAAAAAGTTTTTGTAATACGAAACTTAAATTAAGTTCGAATGAGAAACGCACCCTCAAGGGTGCGTTTTTTATTGTCTGCATGTCGTTAGCCTTCAAGCAGCTTCTTAAACTCAATCTCAAGTGTTGAGACCTCCTGCGGCCCCCTGAGAATGTGTTTTAATTCCCCTTTCCCATCATAGAGCATCAAAGTGATATGCGGTACGGCATTGCGCTCGGCAAATGCTTTGCCTTTGGAGGATTTGATATTGGCAACCACATATTCAAGTTCCCCATCTGAAAAAGCACCAAGTGCTGATTTTGTATTGCGCTGAAGTCGTGCGCATACGGAACAATTTGGATCATGTATTTGCACGACTGTGGGTGTGCCCTGTCCGATGCGGGTTAAATCTTGTTCATGCAATTTAGCGTTTGCTGAGTAAGCGAGATATCCACCACCGCTTCCGATTACAGCTAAAGTGATTGCGCCGTTGCGCGCGTAATCTAGCCATTTGCGGCGTGATGGATTTTCAACCTTTTGACCTGATTTATTATCAACGCCTTTTTGCGGCGCTTTCTTGTTTGATTTCTTGCTCATATTTATTCCAGTATAGGTTTGACCAGTATCGGTTTGGTATGACGTTAAAATTCATACAAACGCGCGCGGGCGTATCGCCATGTCTAAGAAAGCGAATAAGCTGTCCAAAAGCGAACGTCTTATTCTAACGGTCTGCCCGCACGCGTTATCCTCAAGCCATCCTGCGGAGAAAGCTTAAGAATTGAAAAACGTTAAAGGACGATGACACGTGTGCCGACAGGCACTCTTTCATATAGATCTTCGACATGCGCATTGATCATGCGAATGCACCCCGCTGAAACCGACTGCCCAATTGACCAAGGCTGGGTTGTTCCGTGGATGCGAAAATACGTATCCCGGCCATTACGGTATAAATAAAGCGCACGCGCTCCCAGTGGGTTATTGATGCCCCCTGGCACCCCTTTGGCATATTTAAGATACTTTTGCGGCTCTCTACGGATCATATTTTGTGTTGGTGTCCAACGTGGCCATTCGGCCTTTCGTTGAATTGTGGCCGTGCCTTGGAACGCTAACCCAGCTTTACCAACACCAACGCCATAACGACGGGCTCTGCCGCGACGTTCAATCAAATAAAGGAAATGATTGCGCGGATCGACAACAATCGTTCCTCGCTTATATTCGCTTTTAAAGCGAACAGATTGCGGCACATATTTTGCGGCAAGTTTAAACTTCTTGCGAGATTTTTTTGTGTGATGCGCTAAAGCTGTTGAAGCAGGCAAGATTGCCGCACTTGTCAAAGCGCCAAGAATTAAATTACGTCTAGATAACATGGATCTCTCCTAAAATTACATGGTCAAACGGGACAATCGCCCCTTCGGTTTTGATGTAAAATTAGGCGATAGGAGGTCGCAAATCCTGCCGCACAAGGGTCTTTACCACGTTATGCGTCGGTGCGTTTTCAAACAAAAATCCAGTTTTATGTGCTGCTAATATGTTTGAATTTAGGATAGCTGAACAATCTGATTTACAGGGCGTTGCGTCTTTTTTATTGTTTTCGTCACAACATTGAACATCCAGCTCATTGTCGGCGATCACAAGCTCTGCTTCGATTAATACAGGTTCGATAATATGGTCCGCCACAGCCTGCATACTGCCCGGAATACTCTGGACAATCGCAAAAAACATAAACGTATATATTAAAAAAGACCTCAACATAGTGAAAAGCGTTACATTGAATTATTCATCTTGACCAGTCACGCATGATCACGAAATCGTGAGCATTATAGCATTGGCAATTTGCTTTGGCTGTTCGAACGCTTTACCCAACTGCGCAATAAGTGCGCATCATAAAGTGGCATTGCCATGACTTCATCGCCGATGATCGTTGTTGCTGGTGATAAGAAACGCACGTTTTCAAGTTTGGTTGAACAGTTTTCTCCCACCACTATGCCGCCGCTTGTTTGGCAAATGTCGATAATCTGAGCTTCAATCAGTGCATTTGTCAGTGGATCGAACTCAAAGCTGGACCCTGCGCCTGAGCAATTGATTACAAAACCAACTTTTTTGCGTTGTAAATTACCTAACTCATCTGCGCAGACGATTGTTGCACCATCACTACCGGGTTCAATCTCACGCACCGCGCCTCTTGCGATATCGGTCACGCCATCAACCATTGACCGATGAAAGTCTAAAATCGTATCACGGGTTCCACCGCGCAACCAATGTCGCAGAGTTCGCGGCACAAATTTAGCTTCTTCCTGATTGGGAACAAATTTGGCCAAGCCATGCTCTAGGAAGAAGGCGCGATAACCTGCTCTTATTTCTCGTTGTTGAAATCCATCGGCTTGCGCCTGTTCAAGGCTTGATTTGACATTTTCCAAGAAGCTGATCGCATTTGGATGACCCATCTCAAGTTCTGGTATAAATAGATCTGGCCGATCTGGAATCAGTGGCTCAGGTAGCACACCTCTTGGCGAGATTGCAGAAAACCGAACCTTACCTTCCTGCAAAGCGGATTGGCATAATCTTAAGGCATCCAACATTGTTGCATTCATACCAATACAGCAGATCTCTACCCCATGCTTAACATGCTCAATGATCCGTTCTTCGTTGCCAAACAATGTTGGCGCGCTAAAGTCGCTTTCATCGCCATCCATGCGTTGATCTTTGGGACCGCCAGGCGCGATATCAATTGAATTTGCGATGATCGTTTCGCCACCATCTGTAAGGATCTGATAACCTGCATCATCTGTTGTTATGCGAATTGCAATATCTTCAAGAATGCGGACAGTTTTGCCCTTCGCCTTAAAACCTGCAATTACCGAATTGAGACGATCAACTAGAAAATCGCCAAAAAATTGACGTGGGATGTTGAGTGCGCTGACATCGCCTTTGTCGATTAAGACTTCGGCGGCTGCCAGCCAATCCGGTTGACGATCTTGCATCTTATATTCAATCTCTGCCCAATTGTTATCCAGCCAGGATTTAAAATCAGGATCAATATCGCTGGCGGGCGAATTTAGCAGATACGCATATTCCCACGATGCGCCTTGCGGTGCTCTAGCATATGCAAGCCCTCGCCCGAGCTGTGAAGCGTTTGGGCCGATTATGATAAATTCATCAATATGGCTTGCATCTGCATATTCCAAAAACGCTGCCGCAGTTAAACCATCGCCAATGATCGCATGGGCGAATGACGGCTCTTTTATTGATGAATTCAAAATTACGCGACCTTTTTTGATGGCGTTGAACATTACCGGGTTGATCTTTGATAGTTTGAATTATCGCCATTGTGAACCGCAAGACGAGTAAAGAACACAGATTTATCCGATAAAATCCAATTCGAGAATTGGCCCTTTTAGCTTATGCAGGATGTGCGATCTGTTTCAGCCACAGCATTTGCATCAAATGCACCATTGTTTTCGGTTGTCGGCGTGATCACATTTAAGCGCGCGCCTTGGATCTCAAGACCTGACACGCTGGGATGATATGCGCCACTTGTGTCATCCACATCGACATTGAAATGTATGCGGTCACCATGCTTGAAATTGACAAACTCGATGGTGACTTTGTTATCGCCATCTTTCACATCGGTGACATTTTTTACAAAGGCTTCGCCGCCCACAATGGTCAAAGGTTGGTGCACACGACTGTTTGAGCTGAACTCTTGCCCTGCCCAGCCATTGCGATCAATGTCGAAAACCAGCTGCCCAAGAGATGTCGAAAAATCAATCGTCAACTCACCTTTATAAAGCAAGCATCCGCTGACATTTTGTATGGTGAAATGATCGGTGGGTGAACTATCGGTATAAGTGACGCGAATATCTGCATGCGCTGCAAACGATCCGAACACGAAAAGGCTTGCAGCAACGAAACTAAACTTTGGAACAAAATGACGCATTTTGACCTCCGAGGTTTTGATGATCAGAGCCTAGCACGAACTTTTCAAAGGCTGCAAACGTCAAAACGTAGAAAATAATTTCTTTTTTTGTGAATAGATACAAAACCCCACGCGTAACCATCATGACACCAGCACAATCTGGCCAAAACATTTCGGTCATTATGGAGAAAAACATGACTTTAAAAATTATCACAGCGAGCGTTACAGCATTTATCCTTTCAAGCACATTTACGCTTGCCGACCACCATTCAGCTAAAGCGATCAAACAGGCGGACACATCAGCGGGCACTGTATTGACTAACTCAGCTGGCTTGACACTTTACACATTTGATAAAGATGCAAGCGGCGTATCCAACTGTTATGATCAATGCGCTACCAACTGGCCACCAATGCCAGCAGAAGCATCGTCTAAAGATGAAGGCGACTTCTCAGTTGTTAAGCGCAAAGACGACACATTCATGTGGGCGTATAAGGGCGAACCGCTCTACACATGGATTGGCGACAGCGCAAAAGGCGATGTGACAGGCGATGGCGTGGGCGGTGTGTGGCACATTGCCAAACCATAAAAACCAATAGGACTTTGCAGGTAAGACGGATCAAGGCGGGCATTGCCCGTCTTTTTTCACTTTGACAGACGCTGCACTTTGACAGACGCAGCACTTCGCTTGACAGATCAGCGCAATCAAGACAGGCTCGTTACAAGAACATGTTTTGAGGAGATGGCGCATGTTAAAGACGAGGGATGAAAACCTAATCCGCACAGATCATGAAGGTGTTGCGCGGCTTGCGCTGAATACGCCCAAATCCATCAATGCATTGTCGGAAGATATGTTGGCCACCCTCTCCCATGCGCTGACGCAGATCAAAGACGATCAGACCATCAAGGTTGTGATCCTCGCCACATCAGGCGATCATTTTTGCGCTGGGCATAATTTGAAAGAAATGACAGAGCACCGCCAAGAAGACGATGGCGGACACGCTTATTTTATCCGGCTTTTTGCGGCGTGCTCGAACATGATGCAGCAGATCGTTACCCTCCCCCAACCGGTGATCGCGGAAGTCAAAGGCATAGCCACCGCCGCCGGCTGCCAGCTGGTTGCATCCTGTGATTTGGCCATTGCAGAGGAAGACGCGCGCTTTGCCACATCAGGGGTGAATATCGGGCTCTTTTGCTCCACCCCCATGGTGGCGCTTTCTCGCAATGTGTCCAACAAGCACGCGATGGAAATGCTGCTCACGGGTGATTTCATCTCAGCGGAGCGCGCCGAAAACATTGGGCTGATCAATCGCGTCGTGTCCAAATCAGAGCTTGAAAGCACCACACATGAGATGGCGCACAAAATTGCGTCCAAATCCAAGGTGGCAGTGAAAATGGGCAAGGAAGCTTTTTATAAACAATCTGAGATGCCGCTCAATGAGGCCTATGATTTCGCAGGCCGCGTGATGGCTGATAATATGATGGCTAAGGACGCCAAAGGCGGCATCGGCGCATTTATCGACAAAAAACCAATGCCCGACTGGGATGATTAGTGTGGGGTTTTGGTGTTGGATAAATCCAATCACTGCGTCAGG
>CAJQOR010000013.1 GCA_905479965.1 uncultured Rhizobiaceae group bacterium
ACAGGCGGCAATGTGATTTCCGTTGAAGAAGTCGCTATGGAAGACGCCCATAAATATGGTGTCGTTGGTGTTGGCGAAGAACTTGATGGCGGTTTCGAAATCACCGGAATGGTTGAAAAACCAGCGCGTGGTTCTGAACCATCAAATCTGTTTATCAATGGGCGATATATTCTACAGCCAGAGATTTTTGATATTCTGGAAACGCAAGAGCGCGGTGCTGGAAATGAAATTCAAATCACAGATGCTATGCTTAAACTGGCCGATCAGCAAAAGTTCTCTGGCTACCGCTTTAATGGCAGCACTTATGATTGTGGTACCAAACAAGGTTTTATCCTAGCGAACGTTGCATACGCGATGGAACGCGATGATATTCGCAGTAGCGTTCAAGACGATATTCGCAAACTCGTCAGCTAACAAATCAAATCACGTTAAGCCAGAGGTTCACCTCTGGCTTAACGGTTTAACACTTCCAGTGCCTTGGCGTGCAATTCTGGTGTTGCTGCAGCTAAGCAATCGCCGCCCATCTCGGGTCGACCACCATCCCATTTGGTAACGATGCCGCCAGCATTTTCAACAACTGCAATTAAACCACCAATATCATATGGTTTTAAACCAGATTCACACACCAAATCTGCATGCCCCATGGCCAGCACACCATAGGCATAACAATCAACACCATAACGCGGTAAATTGATCTTATTTTCGAGCGCAAAGTAACGTCTTGAATTATCGCCTGTGTGCAATTCAGGCGTGGTTGTAAACATGCTTGCTTTGGAAAGTTCAGTGCAATTGCTTGTCTTTAAAGTTTGCGTATTACCATCACGAAATTTTGCAAATGAAGATTTACCATCGGAGAGAAACCTTTCCCCGGTAAATGGTTGATCCATCATTCCCATCACCGCGCGGCCATTTTGATAAAGACCAATCAATGTGCCCCAAACAGGAAGACCGGTAATAAATGCGCGTGTTCCATCAATCGGGTCAATCACCCAGACAAACTCACTATCAAGATTTTTGTTTTCTTCTTCTTCACCCAAAATACCATGGTCAGGATATTCCGCTTCAATCACTGTTCTGATCGCGCGCTCCGCCGCTTTATCTGCAGCTGTGACCGGATCAAAGCCATCATCAAGTTTGTTTTCGATCTCTATCTTGCTTCGAAATCTAGGCATCGTTTCATTGGCAGCGGCCGCAGCCAACTTATCAAAAAAGCTTATATCAGGCAGCATAAAGTGCTCCAATCATTTTGGGAAAAGCTACGTGTCAGAGATGTACTCTTATTCCGCAGCACTTTGAAGGTCGGATAATTCGTGCTCAACATATTGCATAAACTGGCCAACAAACAAGCTTAAATCATCTGCTAGCTTGTCAAATCCTGGCTTTAATTCCAGTGTCTTCTCATTGATATAAAGACCACGGTTTATTTCGATCTGCAACGCGTGCAAATGGCGATGAGGTCGACCGTAATGCTCTGTTATAAATCCGCCAGCATAAGGCTTATTGTGAACCGCATGATACCCCATGCTTTGCAAGAGCAACAATGCAATTTGCGTTAAGCGAGTATCAGCGCTCGTCCCATAACGATCACCGATAATAAAATCAGGTCGACGAAACCCAGTTGTTGCACGCACACTTGATGGCATTGAGTGACAATCGATTAACACCGCATATCCAAACATAGAATGCGTTTTTGAAATCAGCTTACGAAGCTTTTCATGATAAGGTCGATACACTTGTTCAACACGATCTAGCCCCTCACGAACTGAAATGCGTGAGTGATAAATTTCACAATTCTCTGCCACTATTTTTGGAACTGTGCCCAAACCACCGGAAACACGAATTGAACTGATATTTGCATGAGCCGGTAACGGCCCATTATACATTTTAGGATCAAGCTCATATGGCTCGCGGTTCACGTCAAGCCATGCTCTTGGGAAGTTAGCTTTTAGTAAAGGCACGCCAAATTTAGGAACACAAGCATATAGCTGATCAACATAATGATCTTCTGATGTGCGAATCGAATGGGCGTTTAAGCGAGATTGTTCTAAAAAGGGCTGGGGATAAACACGGCCCGAATGTGGAGAATTAAAAACAAATGCTCTGTTCTGGCGCAAAGGAGAAACCACTTCAAAAGGGTCACAGCCAAAAAGGTCTGCAAAGTCAAAGTCTTCCGCCAAACTTTATCCTCATCCTCGTTTACGATTTAAAAACCATGTTGCCAGTTACTTATAATCCTGTCTAGCATTTATGGCCAGATTATTAAACAAAACGCATCACATTCACCGCTTATTTACTGCCTGTAACTATTGTGGTTATATATTTAAATGCTAGACATCTGATAGAATTTGGAATTGGGACAAACATGAATCCGAAAATACTTCTCGCCGAAGATGACAATGATATGCGCCGTTTTCTGGTCAAAGCACTAGAAAAAGCTGGCTATGACGTTTTATCTTATGACAATGGTGCGAGTGCATATGATCGCTTGCGCGAAGAACCGTTTTCACTCTTGCTCACAGATATAGTCATGCCTGAAATGGATGGAATTGAACTTGCGCGCCGCGCAACGGAGCTTGATCCAGACCTGAAGGTTATGTTTATTACAGGATTTGCAGCCGTTGCTCTCAATCCCGATTCCAAAGCACCAAAAGATGCAAAAGTGCTATCAAAACCATTCCACTTACGTGATTTAGTTGACGAAGTTGAAAAGATGTTAAACGCAGCCTAGCTTGGCGTTTATGTGATAATTGAGAATTCGGTAAGATTAGTATTGACGCGACCCTAGATTTCGTGGTGTATGCGGCAAATCGGATGGGCGTATAGCTCAGCGGGAGAGCGCCTCGTTGACATCGAGGAGGTCACAAGTTCAATCCTTGATACGCCCACCATCCTTTCCTCTAATATCGCAAATACACGTTGAACTGGTGAAATAACCAGCTAAACTCAGCAGATATTGTCATGACGACACTATGAGGCAAATGATGTTCAAGACTATTTCCACCAATCCCTATTCAGATCAAAAACCTGGCACATCAGGTTTACGCAAAAAGGTCCCTGTTTTTCAGCAGGAAAACTACGCAGAAAACTTCATCCAATCAATTTTTGATAGTTTAGAAGGGTTTGCCGGCAAAAGCTTGGTTATTGGCGGTGATGGACGTTTTTACAATCGCGATGTTATCCAGATTGCAATTAAAATGGCAGCAGCAAATGGATTTGGCCGCATCATCATCGGTCAAGGCGGTATTTTATCAACGCCTGCAGCATCGCATGTCATTCGAAAATACAAAGCCTTTGGCGGCATCATCTTGTCCGCCAGTCACAATCCCGGCGGTCCAAAAGAAGATTTTGGCATCAAATACAATATCAGTAATGGTGGGCCAGCACCTGAACGCATTACCGATGCGATTTTTGCTCGTAGTCTTGAAATCGATGTTTACAAAATCGCAGAACATTCAGATATCGATTTAGATGAAATCGGTGAAAGCAGCTTTGGTGATATGGTTGTTCAGATTATTGATCCGGTGACCGATTATGCCGACCTGATGGAAGAGCTGTTTGATTTCAGCGCCATCAAGCAAATGTTTGATAGCGGCTTCCGTTTTGCATTTGATGCGATGAGCGCTGTTACTGGACCGTATGCTATTGAGATTTTTGAAAATAGATTAC
>CAJQOR010000014.1 GCA_905479965.1 uncultured Rhizobiaceae group bacterium
TTGCCTTTTCCAACCCAATCACCTTGACGAATATGAGCTTCTGCTTTTGGTAATTCGCGCAGCGTGTTTAACAAAAGACCAATTGTTGTATCTGCAACTTCTTCGCTTAATACATCAGGCGTATTGCAAACCATAATATTATTCTGGCCCGCAAATTTTGCATCGATCACATCGTAACCTACACCAAAATGAGCAATGATTTCTAACGACGGTAAGCCTTTCATAAATCCATTTGGCAGATGTATAGCCGACGCGATGCCCTTAATTTTAGCTTTTTGCGCATCGCTTAATAGGTTTAGATCCGCCGCTTCAATGCGCAACATTTCAAAATCAGCAGCAACGCGTTGAACGACGTGTTCATAAATTGCACCCGGAATAAGGACTACAGGCTTTGTCATTTTAAACCTCAATGTGAGTTATTGTATTTTGAATAAACTAAGTGCGCGGAACCATAGGTGCTGTTGACTGGCGAATACGCATTTCAGGCTTGATAAGATGTAAACCATTCACCTCATTTGAACCTGACAAGCGGTCAAGCAATGCGCGCGCCGCACGACGTCCCACCATCGACTGACCATTCCAAACTGTTGTAAGAGCAGGCATAGAAATTGATGCTTCAATCAAATCATCATAGCCGGTGACGGATATATCCTTGCCCGGAACTAATCCGGCGCGATAAACACCATTGATCAATCCGATTGCCACAAGATCATTCCAACAAACAGCCGCAGTAGGCTTCTGCGACATAGAAAGAAAGTTAACTGCAGCTTCAAAACCTTCTTGTTTGGTCCGTGGACCCGATACACGTAATAACGGATCAACTTCTAATCCTGCTTTTTTAAGTGCTTCAACATACCCTCGATACCTGTCACGTCCCGTAGACGTGTTGTCCGCACCACCCACAAAGGCAATGGATTTGTGGCCCAAACCAATAAGGTGGTTGGTCGCAAGCGCAATCCCATATGCATCATCGCCACGATATGTTGGAACATCAAGATCAGGAACCGAACGAGCAATTAAAACCGCCGGCATACCATTATCTTCCGCAAGCTTAATATCGCGAGAGGGCGTATCAATAGCAGGTGACATGATCACCCCATCTGCGCCCAATTGTAGTAATGTTTCCAAAAAGTCTCGTTGCTTTTGCACTGAATCATAGTGATTGGATAAAATGAAAGTCTGACGGCTGCGATCAAGTTCGCTTTCGATAGCCTTCAAAATTTCGGCATAAAATGGGTTCATAATGTCATGAACCACAACCCCAACAATTCCAGATCGTGATGTTCTTAAACTTGCAGCACGACGATTATAGATATACCCCATATCAAGGGCCGCATCTTTTATTTTCTTCCGCGTATCTTCTGCAACAAGTGGGCTGTCTCTGAGAGCCAAAGAGACGGTTGCAGTGGATACACCCAACTGATCTGCAATCGTGGATAGTTTTACTTTTTGCGCCAACTCAAACCCTTCCCCCAGACGCAAAACATATCGAACACTCGAAAATCTTTAACGCACTGCTTTCAATAATTTAGAAAAATATTTAAATTATTTAAATTGCTTTTGCAAATTTTCTCTAATCAATTTGATCGATATTGCTCAGAATATGTTTTAATTGCTTTGAAAGCTCGGTTTTTTCGTCTTTAGAGACGGACTGCAGCACTTTTTTCTGCCATTTACGTTGTTCTTTCCGAATGCTCTTAACCATTGAATGGCCAACATTGGAAAGAAATACATTTGCGCGTCGGCGATCAGATTTGTCCACTCTGCGCACGAGCACCCCGCGAACTGTCAGGCGTGCAATTGATTTAGCAATTGTTGGTGGGGATACGTTGAGTTTTTCAGCAATCTGCGACGGGGTTAATCCATCTTGATCGCGCAGCAATAAAATGATGCGTTCTTGCCCGCCAAACAAACCAAGTTTTTGCAATCGTTCCGATAAAGACGTGCGCGATGATCTATGTATGTCACCTAAAAGATCAATAATAGCAGCATTAGAACTGCGTTTTCGTGCTTTGTTTTTTTTACCGCCAGCTTTTCCGCTTTTTGGTTTTTTCATTTCAAGTTGAACCAATTAAAACTCCACAAGACTAACGAACAATATTACAATCCCAGCTTGATCATAGCATTCATTTTATGGCAGGACAAAGCATGAATAATGAACCTGATGAAACCATCACAGTGCTTCCCTTAGGCGCATGGGAACAACATGGACCACACTTGCCGCTGCAAACCGATGCGATTATAGCATCGGAATTTGCGTCAAGGCTAGAGAAGCATGCATTCTCGGTTAAAATTAATGTGCTGCAAACCGAGCCAATAGGTTACTCGGTAGAACATCTCGATTTTAATGGCTCCAAATCCCTTTCCTATGATGAAGCGATTTCAAATTGGCTTGCGATCATAAATGAGCAGGTTCAAAAAGGTCATCGCAAAATCTTATTACTCAATGCACATGGTGGGAACTCCCCTCTCCTCACAATTGTCGCAACGGAAGCACGTGTGAGATGGAATGTTTTGGTTGTTGTGACGCATTGGACGCGCTTTGGCCTTCCAGAACACCTACAATCCACCATTGATAGATCTATTGATATTCATGCAGGCGATATCGAGACATCGATGATGCTCGCCATAGCACCCGATCTTGTCGACATGACAAAAGCCCATGATTATGGATCGGACCAAAACAAATATATACAAAACTTCAAGCATCTTCGAGCCTATGGCCAGCATTCATTCGGCTGGAAAATGCAAGATTTAAATGAACATGGGGTAGTTGGTTTTGTAACCCGCGCAAAAGCTGAGAAAGGACATCAGATCATTGATCATACATTTTCAGGCATTTGCGAATTGATCGAAGACATGATTGCTTTTGACATCAGTGAACTTAAATAGTTTTTTTACATCAGAAATAACATTTCAGTTGTAGAAAAACTGCCCCAACTTACCTATATCAATTCGATACGTATCTGATCGAGGCCATCCATGAACATTCAAACGACACCTCCAATCCCTGTGACTGTACTGACCGGCTATTTGGGCGCAGGCAAAACCACATTGCTCAACAGAATTTTGACAGAAGATCACGGCAAAAAATATGCCGTTATTGTCAACGAATTTGGTGAGATCGGCATTGATAATGATCTGATTGTTGAATCGGAC
>CAJQOR010000015.1 GCA_905479965.1 uncultured Rhizobiaceae group bacterium
TAATTTTGGAAAGCGATATAATGCAATCTATGCATCATATCTGTTTAGCGAACTACTTGAAAATTCGCCCGCTCGCGAGTTACCAAAACTGTTGTCTCGCTTAAAAAAATCGACTGATGCAATTAAAACCGAAGTTGATCAAAGAGTTGATATTTTTGCACTTTACGAAGATGCAGCAAAAAGTGGACATCCAGCTGTTATGAGAGAATATGGCTTGCAACTGCGTGCCAAGGGTGTGGAAGAAAAACAAGTTGCGTACATTCAAGAGGCAAATGAGTGGATAAGAAAGTCTGCTGAAGTGAAGGATGTCAGAGCTATGCTTTTACTTGCTGAAATTTATTCGCTAGGCTTAGGTGTGGAAGCATCGCGTAGCGAGGCAATTGAATGGCTTGAACTTGCTTCAAGTTTAGGAGCACCTGAAGCGGATCAATTATTGGCGACAATGAAATTGTTAAATTAGGAACCGGATATGAATAAAATAACGTTATTGCTTGTGGCAATGCTGAGTTGTCAATATCCCATGATCCAATTTGCCTCAGCTGATGACGATGGTGTTACGCACTTTGATTGCGGTCCGTTTGCAGAGCCAATTGTCGAAATTGCGTATGGTAGTCGTTACACCGATGAGAGTGTCACAAGAGCGGATTATGATGAAACCTCGAACGCTGAAGTGAATAAGGTTTTAAAACCGATTGATGATTTCGCACGCACTTTGGTTGTTTTGTCTAACAATGCTATTCGACTAAAAAGTAAGACGGAAAAAAATACTTTCTGCATTGTTGATATGGTTTATCAATGGGCAAAGGCTGATGCTTTAAGTATTCAAGAAACGATCAATGTAAAAATGTCGATTCCCGCTCGGTATGGCTCAATTGCAACAGCACTTGCCCAACTCGATATTCAACACGATTTGCGGTATCAGCAGAAGAATATGGTTATTCAAGAATGGCTCGAGAAACGGGCTTTTGAAACAGTATATTTCTTTGACAATGAAGCGCCGGGAGGCGTCCCACGCGCAAATTTAAGAGGGTGGGCATCTCTAGCGGTTACCCAAGTCGGTTTGCTTTTTGATAATCCTGAGCTGATCAATTGGGGCATTTCATCCAATAGCTTCATTTTGTCGTTTATCGATGAAGATGGTAGCCATCCAGATGAGATGCGGCGGGGTAATCTTGCGCTTCATTATCAACTTCACGCGGCTGCACCTTTATCAAAATCAACTGCTTTGCTGGTCAAAGCTGGTTACCGCGATGAACTTGGTTACTTGGATGATCTTGATCAACTGGTTAGTTTTACGATTGCCGCATTAAACGATCCGTTATTGGTTGAGCAGAAGTTTGATGTTGCGCAATCTATAACAGGGGGCATCGATAGTGTTAAACCATTTATGTTGGGATGGGTTGAAGCCTATTTGAGTGTAAACTGCGATCCTCAACTTGACGATGCAGTTCAGCACTTGCGACCGCTAAGTAATAGTAAAATCGGTGGCAATCTAACTTTGTTGTATCTTGGTAGCCTTGAATCCAAACAAGCTTGCAGTGCTTTTGGTGCGAAGCAACGAAGCTGACAAACCCCATCCATATCCGTTCGAAACATCTTCAAGTTATATTCGGATGTGAAAAATTAATTGATGAAAAAATATCGATTGTGTCAAATGGTTGAACGTCATGAAACATAAATTTAACAAAGTTAGCCTATACAGGTGTGTAACGGGATAGCAATTCACCAGATTTAAGTACGCTGGCGGATCAACTTTTGTATGGAAACACAACAAGGCTATCCCATGTATAATCAGACCATTATTCTCTCAAACAATATTTCCGTTGATGAACTTAACAAGATCATTGAAGATGCGCCGTCTGGCGCAAAGATTATTTTAGAAAATGGGCAATATAATTTTGATGATTCACTTGTCATAAATCGTAGTGACATTGATATTTCCGGTCAATCAGAAGACGGCGTCATTCTTAATTTTGATCTTGAAAATTCCGCAAATACCGATGCTGTTATTATAGGGGAGCGCTCCTATGAAAAAACTTTAACGACCGTATCAAGCCAATCTGACGTCAGTGATTCTACTTTATCAGTTGATGATGCGAGTGCATTTTCTGTCGGTGATATCATATATGTTAGCCAACAAAATACGCATGAATATCTCACGTCCAAAGGCGATACCGTATATAATGAAAACCTCGCAGAAAGACTGCCTTTTCGCGAAACTATGGCTAAAGTTGTTGGGATCGATGGTGATAATCTTATTTTGGAAGGCGAGGTAGGACAAGAGTTTGATCCAGGTCTTGCGGAGATTAAGAAAGTAGACGCGATTACTGATGTGTCGTTCGGTAATCTAACGGTTCAATATGACTTCGATCAGGACATACAACATAACAATTTCGACAATACCCTTGATGGATATGATGATGCAAAAACGATTGCTGTTTATGAAGCCGTTGATCTGGATATTTCATCTGTTTCGATCTTAGATTCTGCAAGTCACGGACTGTACATTCGTTCCTCTTTAGATGTGAATGTCGATGGCTTATTTGTTAATGGCCATTATAACAAAGCTGCTGGGAACGGTTATGGGCTCGAAATTAGTGAGGTTTTTGGCAGTAGTTTTACCAATTTAGAGCTCTTTAACTCTCGTCATGCTTTCGCGTTTTCTAGCTGGCATGCTGAAAATTATAATTCTGTTCATATTTTGGAAACGAACCGTGATGTGAATTTTCATGGAAGTTTTGATCATTCAAACGACGTGGTCGTCGATAAGGCTGTGCTTGAATATGACCCTACCGAACATACAGGTGATTTTAATGGTTATTGGAACAGCGTAGGTACCGCTGGTCAGTCACATATCGATACAGATATTTATGGTGATAACGCCATTTCTTTTGACCATTTAGAAGAGTTTGACCCAAAAGATTATGTTGCAACTGACAATTATCACACAAGTTCGCGCGTATTGTCTGAAGATGACATCAAGGAAAATGGCGGGATTGTTGGGACAACTTCCGGTGACCGTTTTTACGAAATAGATGGAGATAGTCAGATAGTATCTGACGCTGGGGATGATGTAATCAGAACAGGCGATGGTGACGATGTGATTTTTTCTGGGTCTGGTGATGATCGAATTGTTGCCGGTGATGGAGACAATTCCATTTTTGGTGGGGATGGTCTTGATCGCATCGTGACGGGAAGCGGTTCGGACTATATCGACGGAGGCGAAGGTGATGATGTGCTTTACTCGCAAGGCGGAAATGATCAAGTTTGGGGTGGTTTTGGGAACGATCGGATAAATTCTGGTGCTGGTGATGATTTGGTGTTCGGGCAAGATGGCGTGGATAGCATTCGCGGTGGCACGGGAGATGATATTGTTTTCGGTGGAAATGACAATGACCGCCTTTTCGGTGATCAAGGCAACGATGTTATCAGTGGTGGAGCTGGTAATGATAGAATTTACGGTGGTGAAGGCGATGATACTCTTATAGCTGGCGGGGGAAATGATGTTATGGTTGGCGGTAACGGTGCAGATACTTTCGTCATCACGGAAGATGAGAATGGAACAGATGTCATTACCGATTTCAATGCAGA
>CAJQOR010000016.1 GCA_905479965.1 uncultured Rhizobiaceae group bacterium
TAATTCCAGGGTCTAATCGTTCAGGTTCCTATAACGTTAAATTGGCAGCTGTTGCAGCGAAAGAACTTGCAACTTTGGGTGCAGATGTTACGCGAATTTCCCTGATCGACTATCCATTACCGTTATATGACGATGACTTAAAATCGAGCGAGGGTGTTGATAAAAATGCTTTAAAACTTGCCGAAATGATTTCGGTACATGATGGCATTTTCATTGCAAGTCCTGAATATAATAGCTCGATTTCACCTTTATTGAAAAACACCATTGATTGGATCTCGATCATCCGCAAGAAGGATGACAAACCATGGGCTCCATTTAAGGGTAAAGTGGTAGCATTAGGCGCTGCATCACCTGGTAACCTTGGTGGCGTTCGCGGGCTCAATCACCTCAGAGATGTTTTGGTCAGTGTTGGCTGCCAGGTTATTTCTGAGCAAACACTTGTGCCAACTGCTGGTAAAGCATTTGGCGATGATGGCGCACTGATTGCTGAACGCGCGATCAAATCTTTGAGCAATTCATGCCAATCACTTCACCGCGTTAGCCAGTTACTCGGTTAAAGCCACCTACTTTTGGATATGGTTAGGACCTATTATCGCATTAAAATTCGTTGATTATGTTGACTCGTGTCTTGCGATTTCGCCTGCAGGCTGCGATAGCTTTTAGAACTTATCGTTCTTAAAACACTGAGGTTTATATATGGCGCCCAATCATGATGTAAAAGATCAACTCATCATCGCACTTGATGTGCCAAGCGTTGCTGACGCTGAAAATATCGTCTCTGAATTGGGTGATAGCGGTAGGTATTACAAGATTGGCCATCAGCTGGGGTTTGCTGGCGGTTTGTCCTTTGCCTCAGAATTGATCAAAGATGGCAAAAAAGTCTTCCTTGATATGAAGTTGCTCGATATCGATAACACGGTTGCCAAGGGTGTTGAGAGTATTGCAAAGATGGGTGCTTCGATGCTCACCATCCATGCCTACCCGAAAGCTATGCGCGCGGCTGTAGCAGCAGCCAAAGGATCTGATTTAACGCTCTTAGGAGTGACGGTTTTAACATCCATGGATGGCGATGATCTTATCGATGCAGGTTACGCGCATTCTAATCCTGTTGATTTGGTGAAAATTCGCGCAAAACATGCTCTTGATGCTCAGATGGGTGGTGTTGTATGCTCTGCGCAGGAAGCTGCGATCGTTAGGCAAATTGTTGGCCCAGATATGGCAATTGTCACCCCTGGCATCAGACCGGTTGGTGCGGATTTGGGCGATCAGAAGCGAGTAATGACACCATCACAAGCGCTTTGCGCTGGCGCCAGTCATCTCGTTGTAGGACGGCCAATTGTTGCAGCGGAAGATAAGAGAACCGCAGCTCTTGATATTATTATGGATATGACGAATATTTCCCAATCTGAGAATGTAGAGATTGAGGAGAGTACGAATATGCCTAAAGGCTATTGGATTGCGCGCGTTGACGCCCATGAGGGCAGCGCGGAACGCTATAAAGACTATGTTGCAACAGCAAAGCCAGCTTTTGAAGAATTTGGTGCAAAGTTTCTCGCGCGTGGCGGTGAAATCGATCGGGCTGAAGGGGTCAGTCGGGCACGAAACGTGATCATTGAATTTCCCTCATTAGAGGCTGCAAAAGCTTGTTATTATTCAGCACAATATCAAAAAGCTGCAGCAATCAGGCAAGAAATCGCAGATGGTGAAATTGTCCTTGTGGAAGGCGCTGTGTAAACCCGCACTTCTTTTTGGGCAAAAGCATTGAATTATACTGCGTAATTCGACTGGGTAATTGTCATTTGACCTTCACCTTAATGCCAAGTTTTGCTATGGCATGGGAATATAGTGCAGATTATTGCACAAAGCCGTAAAGCTTGGAGAAATTAGATGGAAAAGAGCAATCAGCCAAAACTTGTCACCGTTTTCGGTGGATCTGGATTTTTAGGGCGTCACATTGTTCGGTTGCTTGCCAAAAAAGGTTTTCGCATCCGCGTTGCTTGCCGCAGACCTGATCTTGCTGGTCATCTTCAGCCGCTTGGCAATGTTGGCCAGATAACAGCAGTGCAAGCAAACCTTCGTTATCGCGATTCGATTGATCGCGCAGTGATCGGTGCAGATTATGTGGTCAACTGCGTTGGTATCTTGTTTGAAAGTGGCCGCAACACATTTGATGCAGTGCAGGCCTTTGGCGCAAAAGCCATCGCTGAAGCTGCAAAAGCGCAAGACGCTAAGCTGGTTCATATCTCAGCTATTGGGGCTGATAAAAACTCTGCTGCAGATTATGCACGCACAAAGGCGATCGCCGAAGAAGCCGTATTAAAAGCGGTTAAAGATGCCGTGATCTTGCGTCCATCTATCGTGTTTGGGCCTGAAGATGGTTTCTTCAACAAATTTGCCGATATGTCCCGTTTAGCACCAGCGCTTCCGCTTGTTGGCGGTGGGCATACAAAATTCCAACCAGTTTATGTTGCAGATGTTGCAGAAGCGGTTGTGAAAGGTGTGGTTGGAGAGATTGAAGGCGGCAAAATTTACGAGCTGGGCGGACCAGAGGTCCTTAGCTTTAAACAATGTCTTCAAACAATGCTGAAAGTGATCTCAAGATCACGCCCACTTGTTCACTTACCTTGGGCTATCGCATCAATGATTGGCAGTGTGACTTCGCTTATTCCATTCATTGATCCTCCGCTTACAGAAGATCAAGTGGAATTGTTAAAAAGCGACAATGTTGTGTCAGATCAGGCCAAGTCTGAGGGCCGGGATTTAGCTGGTATGGGCATCACACCAAAAGCTGTTGAAACGATATTACCTACATATTTAGTGCATTTCCGCCCTTCAGGACAATATACCAAGGTCAATTCTTAAACCATTTTGATCGCATTTGATTGATTATATTAAGTTCTTATTAAGCTTAATTTTACGGTTAAGATTATATTAACAGCTAAATATTATTTAAGCTTGCCAAACGATCTTGGATGGTTCAAAAGACCGCCATACAAGAAATTTGTACTAGTAGTTATCATATGTCTTATGGACGATCTGTTCATAGGCTCATTGGGGGTGAGTTTACAAAATGATCAAAGTTGTCGTTCCAGCATTTGTATTTGCTACAGCAATTATTCTATCTGCATCCGCGTTTGCACCGCGTCACAATACGACAGGCATCACAGGATGTGATCTTGGCTACGGTGTTGATAATTGCACAGAGCAAACAGCTGTTAAAGCAAAGTAGTTTTTAAAAAAACTGCAATCCAATCAAACCAACGGTTCCGATGAAAATGCGCCATATCGCAAATGGCGTGAACCCGTGTTTTGATACGAAATCCAAAAGGCCCCGAACGACAAACACCGCTGAGATAAAAGCGGTGACAAAACCAACGCCTATGATCATAAAGTCATCTGCTGTTAATACATCGATATTTTTATAAAGATCATAAACAAAAGCGCCGGCCATTGTTGGCATTGCGAGAAAGAATGAAAATTCTGCTGCAGAACGCTTATCTGTGCCCATGAGCAAAGCGCCGGCAATTGTGGCCCCTGATCGAGACGTACCAGGCACCATGGCCAACACCTGACAACAGCCAATTTTAATCGCCAGAGAAATGGGAAAATCCATCACATCGGTATAGCGCGGTTTAAGCGGCATGCGATCAATCACCATTAAAATTATTCCGCCGATTATGAGCACAACACATATCAATGTAGGTGCCTCAAATAGGATGGTTTTAATAAATCCATGCGCAAACACACCAACAAAAGCTGCGGGAAGAAACGCTAAGACGATAGCAGTCACAAAACGTCTCGCTTTTGGACTTGACGGCAAGTCAATGACCAAGTTCCAAAGTCGCGCAAAATAGACGCTTAAAATGGCGAGAATAGCACCGAGTTGAATGAGAATTTCAAAAGTATTGCCGGGTGATTGAAATCCAAGAAAATGACCTGCTAGGATAACGTGGCCGGTTGAAGACACTGGGATAAACTCAGTTAAACCCTCCAATATGCCCAATAATACCGCACCCACTATCGTTTGATCTGCCATTCTAGTTCCTTAACGTCCCGCACACCAAATCAGTGAATATTTCTTCCAATAACATAGACGCAAACACTAATTTGTTCATTATTTCATCACTGTTCCTGCTTATAGCTATTGCTAGAATTGAAGTCAGTGTTAAATTGCACCATAATCTGAGAATATGACTTT
The DNA here is from genome assembly GCA_905479965.1 of uncultured Rhizobiaceae group bacterium. Next base: position 4,199 of record CAJQOR010000016.1, read on the forward strand.
TTAGATAATAAATGACGGATTTGGGGTTTGTTCCATTTATGCCTGTTTTGTACCATTACCCGCTCTCACCTGCGTCTCGTTTTATTCGTTTAAGTTTGGGTGAATACAATTTAAAAACTGAGTTGGCTGAAGAGTTACCTTGGGAAAAGCGATCGGATTTTTTAGCTATCAATCCGGCAGGTACGTTACCGGTTTATCTTGACGATACTATGAGAGCCTTATGCGGTCCGCATGTCATGGCTGAGTATTTGGACGAAACGCACGGGATTTTGGTGCGCGACAAACGTCTTCTTGCCGAGGATCCATTTCAACGTGCAGAGATCCGCAGATTGATTGAATGGTTCTTGGTCAAATTTGAACAAGAAGTCACCAAACCTATTTTACAAGAACGCGTTTATAAGTTGTTCGTTGTCGGAAGAGATGGATCATCTGCACCTGATTCTAAAAAATTACGCACAGCGCGCAGTAACATCCATTTGCATATGCGGTATTTATCATGGTTGGCTGGCACACGCAGTTGGCTCGCAGGCGACAGGTTAAGCTACGCTGATTTAGCGGCAGCTGCTGCGATTTCAACGCTCGATTATTTAGGTGAAATTCACTGGTCAGATGCGCCACAAGCCAAAGACTGGTATCAACGCTTAAAGTCGCGTCCTTGTTTCCGGCCAATTCTTACAGATCGAATTAGTAAATTACCACCGGTCGCGCATTACACCGATCTTGATTTTTAACTTGGAAAAGCGGGTTTATTGGCAAAAAGCAATCAAAGAGAAAAACTAAGGCAGCTGCTTAAAGCGGACTCAGCGCGCTTGGGTTTTTCAAATATGCGCATTACACACGCCAAAGCCGATCAATCCTTGAAATCAAATTTGGAAGCATTTGTTGCCAAAGAATATCATGGCACCATGGCATGGTTGCCAGAAACGTTAGAGCGACGAACGTCTCCTGACCAACTTTGGCCAGAAGCTAAATCCGTCATTGTGCTCAGCATGAATTACGGACCGGACATTGATCCGCTGATAAATCTTGGGGCAAAGGACAAAGCAAATATTTCAGTTTATGCACGTAATCGCGATTATCACGATATTATAAAAGGTCGTCTGAAGGAGATCGCCGGACGCTTTGCATCCAAATCAGGCGAAGACGTGAAAGTGTTTGTTGACACAGCGCCCGTCATGGAAAAGCCTCTCGCACAACAAGCAGGGATTGGATGGCAGGGAAAGCACACAAATTTGGTCAGTCGCACCCAAGGCTCATGGTTTTTTCTAGCATCCATTTTCACAACAGCAGAGCTCGAAGAAGACCCGCCTGAAATTGATCATTGCGGCTCGTGTTCAGCTTGTCTTAACGCTTGCCCAACAAACGCATTTCCCGCGCCTTATCAAATAGATGCGCGGCGCTGCATTTCATATCTTTCAATTGAGCATAAAGGGCCAATTGATCGCGATCTCAGGCCTTTAATGGGCAATCGGATCTATGGATGCGATGATTGTTTGGCCGCATGTCCATGGAACAAGTTTGCGCAAAATGCCAGCGAGATGAAATTGCAGGCCCGCGATGACTTAATCGCACCTGACATCAAGCATTTTCTGACGTTTGATGACACCAAATTTCGCACCTTCTTTTCAGGATCACCCGTTAAACGTATCGGCCGAGATCGCTTTATCCGAAATGTTTTAATTGCCGCAGGAAATAGCGCTAATGCAAGTTTTGTGGAGTATTGCAAACCGCACCTAACGGACCCAAATGATATTGTGCGCGGTTGCGCTGTCTGGGCGTTATCAAAGCTGACATCAGCCTCAGAATTAGATGAACTTGAAGTATCCGCAGCCGCTGATGAAAATAGCGCTGATGTATTGGAAGAATGGCGACTAGCTCGCGCATGACAGGATGGGTAAAAACTTGCGTTTAATGATATTCGGAGCTGGGTTTTCGGGCCGAGCTATTGGCAAAAAGCTATCAGAAACTTTTGATTTTGTCGGCGGCACCACGCGCTCTGAAGAAAAGTTTGAGTTGTTGGCCGAACATAACATATCGCCTTTCATTTTTTCAGGTGATGAGTTCTCACCCGCGTTACAAAATGAACTGGGTTCTATAACTCATCTCATACAATCGATTTCTCCGGATAAAACTGGAGATCCGATCATACCATTAATTGATCATAATTTGCGCAATGTAATGCCAAACCTGCAATGGGTCGGCTATCTATCAACGGTTGGTGTCTATGGCAATCACAATGGTTCTTGGGTCGATGAAGATACGATATGTAAGCCGGTGTCTAAACGTTCGGTTGCGCGTGTGGAAGCTGAGAAATTATGGATCGAAATTTGCCAATCGGCAGATATTCCACTGGCAATTCTTCGGCTTTCAGGCATTTATGGTCCCGGGCGAAACACGTTTGAGAACTATAAAAAGGGCACTGCGCGGCGGTTAATCAAAAAAGATCAGGTTTTTAATCGCATTTTTGTCGACGATATTGCTGGGACGAGCAAACTGCTCATGCGTGAAAATACATCCGGGATATTTAATGTCACTGATAATCAACCTGCACCACCTCAAGACGTGGTTACCTATGCGGCGGAACTTTTAGGTATCCATCCACCTGAAGAAATTGATTTTGAAACAGCCGAACTTTCACCAATGGCACGTTCATTTTATGGTGAAAACAAGCGTGTCTCCAATGCCAAAATTAAGAAACTTGGATACGAATTTGAGCAGCCAGATTACCGTGCAGCATTAGACTATTTAAAAGCTAAATTTTATCCGTTGGGAATCTAAGATTATTGTGGCACATGGTTTAAACGCGCCAACAGTTCAGCTGCATTTCGAACATTTAACTTTTTGAGCAATCGTGCCCTGACATCTTCAACAGTACGCGGTGAGATTTTTAGCACATTCCCAATTTCTTTACTCGTCTTCCCTGCGCTCAAATGGCCAATCACTTGACGTTCGCGCAACGTGAAACTTGCGGTATCGGTTGAGTCTGAAATCAATGTAAAGCTTAAGATCATCTGATCTAAAGGTTCATCTTTATTGAGTGCTTGCGCGTGAAAACGACACCAGATTTGTGTATCATTTTTGCACTTCACCATCCGCTCGTCTGTATAGAGGCCTTTTGTTTTCAACGGCTCTAAGCCTACATCGCGGATATCATCAAATTCTTGGCGACTTCCATAAAACATACGAAAGGACTGACCAATAATATCTTGCTTGTCATAACCAACCATATTTGCAAATGTTGTATTGCAACTGCGCACAATACGCTGTTCGGTCAGTACAATTCCTAATGGCGCGTTCTCATACGCGAGAGTGTCTAATTCAATCTGTGTCAATGGATGTTCCTGCATTTTCGGCTATCTTCACGTAGAATTACGGCATTGATACCGTAGACAATATACTGTTATATTTTTAATTCGTCGATATCTTAAAATTGAGACTTGAACTTATGACTGAAGTTACTACAGATGATTCTAAATTATTCATGCTCATCGAAAACAAGCGGGATGATTTGGTTGAATTAACCCAAGATCTCATCCGTGTACCAACGCTCAACCCACCCGGTGATTGTTATCTGGAAATATGCGAATACCTTGACAAAAGGTTGTCTAAGTCTGGTTTTGAAACCGAATTAATTCGCGCAAAAGACTGCCCCGGTGACAGCGATAAATATCCAAGATGGAATATTGTCGCGCGCAGAGAAGGAGGTAGGAGCGGTCAATGCGTTCATTTTAATTCGCACACAGATGTCGTGGAAGTTGGCAAAGGCTGGACCAAAGATCCATTTGGAGCAGAAATTGTAGGTGATCTTATTTACGGTCGCGGCACATGCGATATGAAAGGCGGACTTGCTGCTTCGATCATAGCTGCGGAAGCTTTTATCGAAACTTATCCAGATTTTGCCGGTAGCATTGAAATATCGGGCACAGCTGATGAAGAAACAGGCGGTTATGGCGGTGTCGCCTATCTTGCCGAGAAGGGATATTTTTCACCATCTCGCGTCCAGCATGTCATTATCCCCGAACCTTTGAATAAAGACAGAATTTGCCTTGGGCACCGCGGTGTCTGGTGGGCTGAAATTGAAACAAAGGGCCGTATTGCACACGGAGCTATGCCGTTTTTGGGCGATTGCGCTGTAAGACATATGGGTGCAGTTCTTCATAAAATTGAAGATGAATTGCTGCCAGCGCTTTATGATCGCAAAACCTCTATGCCAGTTGTGCCAGAGGGTGCACGTCATTCAACCTTGAACATTAATTCAATACACGGTGGCCAAGCTGAGCCTGAAGAAGGCTTCACCGGATTTTTGTCATCTTGTGTTCCAGATTCTGCCCGCCTTGTCATAGACCGCCGCTATTTAATTGAAGAAGAACCTGAAGACGTTCAAGAAGAGATTATTGATCTTTTAGAACGGGTTAAACAAGAACGCGATACTTTTGATTATGACATTAAAGAACTATGGACGGTTACGCCAACCATGGCAGATAAAAATGCGCCCGTTGTGCAAGCGGTGCATCAGGCCATTGGTTCAGTGCTCAAATGTGAACCTTCCTATGTTGTTTCTCCGGGCACATATGATCAAAAACACATTGACCGCATTGGAAAACTGAAAGATTGTATCGCCTATGGGCCAGGTATTCTGGATCTTGCACATCAACCTGATGAATATATTTCCATAAAAGACATGCTAGATTCTGCTAAAGTGATGGCACAAACCCTTAAAACTTTGCTATACCCGAACAATCAAAACGAATAGGGAGATCAACATGAATTTCAATCATCTAACTTCTCATAAGATGAGAGCACTTGCTGCATCCTGTGCAGTGGCTGCGTTCATGGCATCATCAGCAGCACATGCAATGAATACCGATGTGACCATTGGTATGCAATTGGAGCCACCGAATCTTGACCCAACAGGCGGCGCTGCAGCGGCGATTGATGAGGTTGTTTACGCAAATATTTTTGAAGGTTTAACCCGTTTTGGACCTGATGGTGCCGTTAATCCAGCTTTGGCAGCATCATGGGACATCTCAGAGGATGGAACCGAATATACTTTCAAGCTCAATGATGGTGTGACATTCCACGATGGTTCTGAGATGAACGCTGATGATGTGAAATTCTCGCTAGATCGTGCGCGCGCAGAAGATTCCACCAACGCGCAAAAAGCACTTTTTGCCGGGATTACAAGCGTTGATGTTGTGGATCCATTGACTGTGAAGGTCACATTGGAAAAACCAAACGGCTCGTTCTTGTTCAACATGGCTTGGGGCGATGCTGTAATCGTTGCGCCAGAAACTGCAGACATGAATGCTAGCAATCCTGTTGGAACAGGCCCATTTACATTTAAAAACTGGGCTAAAGGCGATGCAGTCATGCTATCGCGCAATGCTGATTATTGGGGTGAAGCGGTTAAACTTGAGAATGTAACGTTTAAATTCATCTCAGACCCAACAGCTGCATTTGCAGCGATGATGGCGGAAGATATCGATGCATTTCCTGTTTATCCAGCTCCTGAAAATCTAGCGCAACTTGGTGCGGACCCTCGTTTTGAGGTTGTTGTTGGGTCATCTGAAGGTGAAACTATCCTTGCGATGAACAACAAAAAAGCACCGCTTGATAATATTAAAGTGCGCCAAGCCGTCACCCATGCGATTGACCGTCAAGCCATTATTGATGGCGCAATGTTTGGTTATGGGACACCTATCGGCACGCATTTTGCACCGCATAACCCCGACTATGTCGATCTGCTGGCGAATTCGCCCTATGACCCTGACCAGGCGCGCGCGCTGCTGGCCGAAGCAGGCTATCCTGATGGCTTTACAACCACGCTGAAACTGCCGCCGCCTTCCTATGCGCGACGGGGCGGTGAAATTATCGCCAGCCAGCTGCGTGCCGTCGGGATCCAGACCGAGATTACCAATCTTGAATGGGCGCAGTGGATCGAAGAGGTCTTTTCCAACAAGGACT
>CAJQOR010000017.1 GCA_905479965.1 uncultured Rhizobiaceae group bacterium
CGCTCGTAGAAGGGGCTAATGCAGCCATTGCAGCAAGTGAATTGAGTAAACGCGAAAATATTACCTTACCAATTACAAATTCTGTTGCGGATATTATCCAAGGTCGGCTAGATGTAGCCCAAGCAATTCAGCAGCTTCTGGCGCGTCCATTGCGCCATGAACAGGAATAACCGGAGTTAATTATATGTATTTTGCCCTTATGTGTCATGACAAACCTGGCGCTCTGCAAGTTCGGATGGATACCCGTCCTGATCATGTGGCGTATTTAAAAGACCTTGATGCAAAAGGCATTGTTAAGGCTGCGGGGCCGCTGTTGGATGATGATGAAAAACCATGTGGCAGCCTGATTATTCTAGAATTAGATAGCAAAAAAGAAGCTGAAGACATCGCAGCACAAGATCCATACGCACATGCTGGATTATTTGAGAAGGTTGATATCAAACCTTACACTTGGATTTTCCACGCACCGGAGGCGTAAGATAAATGGCATATTGGCTCTTTAAATCAGAACCTTTCAAATGGTCGTGGGACATGCAAAAGGCGAAAGGCGAGGCTGGGGAAGAATGGGACGGCATTCGCAATTATCAAGCGCGCAATAACATGCGCTTGATGAAGCTGGGTGATAAAGGTTTCTTCTACCACTCCAATGAGGGGCTTGAAGTCGTTGGTATTGTGGAAGTGTGCAAGCTCTCCCATCCGGATTCAACGACTGATGATGAGCGTTGGGATTGTGTGGATATCAAAGCTGTATGCGATATGCCCAAACCTGTGACGCTGAAAGATGTGAAAGCCAGTGAAGCTTTGGCAGAAATGTCATTGGTCACCTCGATGCGCCTTTCAGTCCAACCGGTGACAGAAGAAGAATATCTTGAAGTTTGCCGTATGGGTGAATTGGCAAATCCTCCTATGTAATTATGCCAAATTGGCATGAATAAAATTTAGTTGTTCAATTTCATTGAAAATTGATTTATTTTACGTCTTCCTAGGATGGAGGAGTGGATATGCAATTTGATGGAATTAATTATATCGCAATTATCGTTGCGACGGTTGGTGCCTTTGTAATCGGTGCTGTCTATTATAGCTCGATAGCCAAGCAGTGGATGAAGGCTGTTAAAATACCTGAGGGCCAAGAGCCCAACATGAAGCCAAGCTTGTTTGTTATTACGTTTATCTGTCAGTTGGTTTTGGCATTTATGATTGCAGGTGTCATTGGGCATTTGGGTGATGGACAGGTCACTTTAGTCAATGGGCTGATCTCGGGGTTTTTCCTTTGGCTTGGTATTATTATGCCGACGATGACGATCAATAACCGATACCAGGATTTTGGTTGGGATCTCACGATAATTGACGGGTTGCACTGGTTGCTTGTTGCATGTGTTATGGGCAGCATCATCGGTTGGTTTGGCGTCTAATCAAGCAACGTGAATGATTGTCTTTTGGGTTAAGTGCGGCAGTATTCTCATCATGTCTCGTCGAGAAATGGCTATGCACCCTTGCGTTGGTGGATAGCCTGGTTTTGCGACGTGGAAGAAAATTGCGCTGCCGCAATTGCGCTTGCGAGAAGAAATATTCCAATCAAGTACAATCACATAGTCATAAAGGGCGTCATCTCTAAGCATTGTTTCGCATGACAATGAGAAAGGGATTTTGACCGCCTTATTGTAACTTGCGTGATTACTTTCATCGCACCATCCCATTTTAGGTGAGATAGGTGTCAAAGGTAGTCTTGCTTTAGCGCGCAAACGGAGGCGATGTTTATAGTATACCGAACGACAAGACATTGGTTTTATTGGAGTTGCGCCGTCGCCTTCGCGTTTGAAAATTGTTCGACCAGAACGGCCCAATGCGCCAATAAAAGTGAGGGAACCAACCCGCACAAGGCATTGTGTCTTAACGCCCGGTCTTTGCCTTACGATGACGCGTTTTACACCATTATGTGAACGAGATTTACTAGCAGGCTTCATAGTTTAACGTTACTTGGTTGAAAAAGGATCTGGGTAAGTCCCACAAATTGCCATGATTCTTGACTAAGGCCAATTGATAAAAGATTTGGTATTGGGGAATTGAGATAATTCTTTGCCAATTCTGGTGTTCTATAATAAGTTCGCCCTAACAAAGATAAAAAGGAATTATTCATGTCTGCACGCACTATCCTACTTGTTGATGATGATGATGATTTACGTGAGACGCTCATTGAGCAACTGTCCCTTTATGAAGAGTTTTTTATTATTCAAGAAAGCACAGCCACAAAGGGCGTTAAAACAGCCAGAGACAATCATCTTGATTTGTTGATTATGGATGTGGGACTGCCGGATATGGACGGTCGCGAAGCTGTGAAACTTTTGCGCAAAGGTGGTTTTAAAGCCCCGATTATTATGCTTACAGGCCATGATACAGATTCAGATACAATTTTGGGTCTGGAAGCTGGTGCAAATGATTATGTGCCGAAGCCATTCCGCTTTGCGGTGCTACTTGCTCGTATACGCGCGCAGCTGCGTCAGCATGAGCAAAGTGAAGATGCGACATTTGTTGTTGGGCCTTATACATTTAAACCAAGCCAAAAAGTCTTGATTGATGAAGACGAGAATAAAATTCGTCTGACTGAAAAAGAGGCTTCGATCATTCGTTTCCTATATCGTGCTGAGCAGAAAGTTGTGCCACGCAATGATATTTTGGAAAAGGTTTGGGGTTATAATTCAGGTGTAACCACGCACACATTGGAAACACATGTTTACCGATTGCGCCAGAAGATTGAGAAAGACCCTTCCAACGCTGAAATTTTAGTGACGGAAAGTGGTGGCTATAAACTCGTTCCTTAACAAGTTTATCCTTAAATTAGGAGAGTTGACGAGATGGCATTAAACGATGATCTGAGCGTTCTTCGCGATACACCGTTGTTTTCAGAGCTGCCAGTTGATGCGCTAAGACTGGTTGCATTTGGTGGTGAACATCGCAGCTTGATCAAAGGTGATACACTTTATCGTCAAGGTGATGCAGCCAATTGTGCCTATGTTGTTTCTTCTGGTGAAGTTGAAATATTTTGGACACTTGGCGAGCGTGAACCTGTTTCCCAAGGGATTTTGGGGCGCGGTGGATTGATGGGCGAAATTGCCTTAATCGCGCCTTCCGAACGGCAATTTACCATCAAAGCAATAGAAACATCCGATTTAATCAAAATAAACCGCGATGTTTTTCATAGACTTATGGCTGAATACCCGCAAATAGCTGATAAACTGCGTGAGCGTATTCAGCAAAATCTAGGTGAGCTTGCTGTGAAGCTCAATCAGTTGGGCGAAAAATTTCGATAAATTATAGTTTTAGATGCGCAATCATCGGAACGTGGTCTGATGGCTTTTCCACACCGCGCATGTGGCGCAGAACATCAACTTTTTCGAGTTTGTCAGCTAAGTCATTTGATGACCAGATATGATCAAGTCTGCGGCCTTTATCAGCTTTGCTCCAGTCTTTTGAGCGGTAGCTCCACCAGCTAAATAGTTTTTCGTCAACAGGGATATGCGCTCGCACCAGATCATGCCAAGCGCCTTTGGCTTGCACTTCATTTAGCTCATCAACTTCAATCGGTGTATGGCTCACGACTTTTAAAAGTTGCTTATGCGACCAAACATCTGTTTCAGCTGGTGCAATGTTTAGATCGCCAACTAGAACAGAAGAGATATCATCTTTATGTTCAGCTTCTGCATGTATGGCTTTCATCTCTTCTAGAAAATCGAGTTTATGGGCAAATTTTGGGTTTATGTCCCGATTTGCTTCATCACCACCAGCAGGTACATAAAAGTTATGAACTCTTAAATCCCGTGAACCCGTTTCAACAATTGCAGAGACGTGTCTTGCGTCGCCTTTGCTGCAAAAATCCTGACGTTGAATATCTTTCACAGGTGTTTTGGAAACAGTTGCCACTCCGTGATAGCCTTTTTGGCCGTGGATGGCGAAATGTTGGTATCCCAATTTGCGAAACCCGCCAGATGGAAACGAATCATTTTCGCATTTTATTTCCTGCAAACACAAAACATCAGGCTGATGTTCTTCTAAAAATGCTTCCACAATGGGCATGCGTAGGCGAACTGAATTGATATTCCATGTTGCGATTGTAAATGCCAAAATAAAACTCCTTGATCTGCATGTAACAGCCCAAGGAGGTCTAAAGTATTTTGAACTGGTTTTAAAGCTTATCCGTTTTTATTTTTTTTAGCGCTCTCATATGGAACACGGAAAACGCTGCGGGCAAAATTAACACCTGTTTCGATATTAAAAATCATTACTGTTGTATCTTTGCCTTGGGCATCTTTAATTGTCCATTGGCGCAACTCATAAGATTTTGGATCAAACATCATGGTAATTGTTGAATTCCCGAAAATTGACTTATTTCCCATGACAATTGTCGTCAGCGCATCTGTCTCTGTCACGGATTTAACAGATTTAGATGAAAGGTCGATCTTATTGGATAAAAGCAATTTCAAAGGTGTTGTGCGGAGTGGGTACAAGCTCCACGTTTTTAGCTTTTGATTGCCAACGGCAAGGTTTTTACCATCAGAGATAACGCGAACAGCGGATGGTTTTTCATAAT
>CAJQOR010000018.1 GCA_905479965.1 uncultured Rhizobiaceae group bacterium
TCTAACACAAGGTGGTTTTCGTCGTTCTCAAAACATCGCGTATCGCCCAGCATGTGAGATGTGCAAAGCATGTGTCTCTATCCGCATTTTAGCGGATGAATTTGTCTGGACCAAATCGATGAAGCGGGTCTTAGCGCGCAACCAAGATATCATTTCTGTTGATCATCAAGCCGAGCCATCAAGCGAGCAATATTCAATGTTTCGCGCATATCTTGATGATCGGCATTTAGATGGTGGCATGTCGGAAATGTCAGTCCTCGATTATGCGATGATGGTTGAAGATACCCATGTTAATACACGCGTTATCGAATACCGCATACGACAAGAAGGTGACGGCATTGAAGAACATCCAAAAGGCAAATTAATTGGCGCTGCTTTGACCGATAAAATGGCGGACGGCCTTTCCATGGTCTATTCATTTTTTGAGCCTGATTATCAATCCCGTTCACTTGGGACATACATCGTTCTAGATCATGTCAGACGCACTATTGATGCAGGTTTGCCTCATGTTTATCTAGGGTATTGGGTCGATGGTTCACCAAAAATGGCCTATAAAACCCGTTTCCAACCACAAGAGCATTTAGGCGCCAGCGGCTGGGAACGTTTTGCTCATTCTAAACAGTTTTAATCTTTGAAGCAGTAACGCACCCTGCAAATTAATATTCTATCACTTGCTTAGCTTTAAACCGCCCCAATAAAATGTATTCCCTCTTTTATAACCAAGTCCACATTTTTCGCGTTTTCCCCAAAGTCGAAATATCTTCATACAAATTGTACCACCGGAGACGCGGTAAGTGCCTCTTACTGAAAAACTTTGGACATACATTCGAATTGTTTTCTTACCATCAAATCGCATAGTTCCATAAAACGACTTACCTTTTCCGGTAGCATTGGAAAAACGCCATTTTCCGTTCGAAGTTATATACTTTGCCTCCTTTGCACCTGCTGATGCGGATGATAAATATCCTGTGGAGATCGCAAGTGAGAGGAAAAATAACATGAGTGTGGTTTTAATGGGCACAATGATAGTCCTTATACAACTTATAATACTCATAAAACCGTAAATCACGGTCGTGCAAACATCAACAGTTTGCAACTATAAATCGTTGGACAAAACAAACATTCTATTCAGTCGTATCAATTTAAATGATGCGGTCAGTTTGTTTGCATGCCGTTTTCAGTTTTGTTGACAGGTTTTTGCATCCCAATGAGAAATCAAAGACGATTAATTTCCTTCCTCATACTTGGAAATCAGCGATTTTGCGACTTTGATATTGTTTTGGTTTCGCTCGTAAAATTCAGGAAAAATATTTTCAAAATAGTCCGATTGCGTTGCGGATTGACTGGCCATAATTGCCTCTTCCAGCATCGCTTTATCCTTGAAAGTCGATCCCAGCTCCACCAAGCCATTGCCGATAAAATATTGCACTTGCGCCCAAACATTTGGATTATTGTCTTTCGTTATCACCTCTAGAACGCTTTTGTGCGAATGAATGGACTTCTCAAGCCAAAATGTTCCGCCTTGTCGCTGGTGCAATGTGGTGTAGATATCACCCAACTGGAACTGTAAACCTGCCCAACTTACCGGATCAGCTTCTTTGGAATAAATGTTCATTGCCGCTTGAAAGGCATCTTCAGCTTCGGTTAAACGTGTTGAGTTTGAAACCTTTCCTGAGATTGATAGATAGGTATCTGAATTTACATATACTTGTCCTAAAGCACGCTGCGCGGTTGCCCATTCCGTTGGGTTTTTGTCTTGGTCCAGCACGTCTAAAGCTTTGGTAAATGCAACAATTGCATTATTATATAGTTTAGCGCCTTCTTCGGGTTTATTTTGATTGTATTTCCCGTAGGCTAGCGAACGATAGGCTTCACCAAGCCTTGAATTGCTTTGCGCCCAAACCGTTGGGGACGTATCTGCATCCAAGGTTTTTACCGCCGTTTCAAAGGTATCAATCGCTTCGAGCAGCGGGGTATCTTGTCGCGTCGCCCAAGCAATTTCCAATAGCGCATTGGCTTTAGCCGATAAGACTTGCCCCTTAACAGGCGCTGATAAACTTGGCTGCGCCAGTGCTTCATCATAAAGCTTGGTTGTTTGCTCAATTTGTCCCTGCTTAAGCGCTGCCATGGCATCATCTGCAAGTTTTAGCGCTGCTTCGTCACTTGCCATAACCGGCGACGATAAAAAGGCTGAGAACGCGGCGGCGAGAATAGGCATTTTATAATTTGAACGAAGGGACATTTTGTGACTTTCTTATTGTTATCTGACTTATATTTCGTTTGAACTTAGGCAAAACGTATAAACAAAACAAGTTGCTATGGATCAAACTATTGTTAACTTGATATACGCTCTTAATTGTTGGATGGTTTGCAAACGGTCAAATCAGAGATAGGTAACTTATGATATTTCCAGCAATTACCGCGCTACTTTCAGTGTTTTTAGCCTTTTTCACGCTTAAAATGATTATCGATATTGCACAGATCAGACGGAGTGAAAAAGTCGAACTTCAAACAGGTGACAGTGACGCCCTCACGCGGGCTGTACGCGTTCATGGGAATATGGTGGAGACCGCCCCATTATTTTTAATCATACTAGGATTATT
>CAJQOR010000019.1 GCA_905479965.1 uncultured Rhizobiaceae group bacterium
GTTTCTTACTTCGATACCTATCGCAGAGCGCAAGGGACTGCCAATTTGATACAAGGGCAGCGGGATTTCTTTGGTGCCCATGGCTTTAAACGTCTTGATGAAGAAGGTGATCACCACGGACCTTGGGGGAGTTAATACCAAACTAATCTAGGTAACTGGTGATATTGACAACATAATGAAGCCAAGAATTGGCGAATTGATTTGGATCAATGTTCTTTTGGCATTACCCAATATGTTGCAAAGACAGTTTTGTCGCATTGGCTTGCGGCAAGGGATTGTATATAAGCCGTTTGCAAGAGTAAGCGCTTACTATGCGTTGTCCATTTGGAGAGAGTTATGGATTTTGAAAAGTTTTTTACCCGTTCGCTTGATGGTCTTAAAGAAGAGGGCCGTTATCGCGTTTTCGCCGATTTAGAGCGACACAAAGGGAACTTCCCAAAAGCTACGCGCCACAAGCCCGACGGCACCGTAACCGATGTAACTGTTTGGTGTTCAAATGACTATCTCGGCATGGGTCAAAACCCTAAAGTTTCAGATGCAATGAAAGAAGCTATCGATCGGGCAGGCACTGGTGCTGGTGGTACTCGAAATATCTCAGGTACAACACATTATCATGTGTTGCTTGAAAAAGAGCTTGCCGATCTTCACAATAAAGAAGCTGCTCTATTATTTACGTCTGGCTACGTCTCAAACTGGGCGGCACTTGGCACGCTCGGTGCACAAATCCCTGATATGATTATTTTCTCGGACGCTTCAAATCATGCATCCATGATTGAAGGTGTTCGTCATTCACGTGCTGAAAAGGTCATTTGGAAACATAATGATGTGAAGGATTTGGAAGAAAAGCTTGCGGCAGCCGATCCAGATGCACCTAAGATGATTGCGTTTGAAAGCGTGTATTCGATGGATGGAGATATCGCGCCGATCAAAGAGATTTGTGATATTGCAGATAAATATGGTGCTATGACCTATCTTGATGAAGTGCATGCGGTAGGCCTTTACGGTCCTCGCGGTGGTGGCATTGCAGAGCGTGAAGGTCTTATGGATCGTATAACGGTGATTGAAGGGACTTTGGGCAAAGCTTATGGCGTAATGGGTGGTTATATAACTGCGTCTGAGGCACTGTGTGATTTTGTTCGTAGTTTTGCGTCTGGCTTTATCTTCACAACAGCTATTCCTCCAGCTATTGCCGCGGGTGCAGCGGCGAGTATTCAGCATTTGAAAATGAGTTGTTTTGAGCGCAAACAGCAGCAAGAACGCGTTTTAAAGTTGCGTGAACGCTTGGATGCCCGCGGAATTCCTCACATGATGAATTCGAGCCACATTGTGCCGGTTATGGTTGGTGATGCAGCGAAGTGCAAGATGATCTCGGATATGCTTTTAGATGATTATGGTATCTACGTTCAACCGATCAATTATCCAACTGTGCCTCGTAAGACGGAGCGTTTACGCTTTACGCCGACGCCTTTACATAGTGATGCAGATATTGAAAATCTCGTCAGTGCCTTGCATGACCTTTGGTCGCAATGTGCTTTGTCGCGTGCGGTTGCTTAAGCGTTTAATTCCCGTCATAAAAGTTTCATATAGGCCCTTTAAACGTTGATAAGATCATCAGGCGTTTGCGGGGCCCTATCGTTTTTGATATACGTGTGATGCAACACACGCGTGAACTAAGGCGATGATACTTTGGCATATTCTAATCCACAAAAACTTGTTGCTGAGCTGGTAGGCACGGCATTTCTTTTAGCGACTGTTGTTGGTTCGGGCATAATGGCCGAGCAACTTGCTGGCGGTAATGATGCCATTGCGTTATTGGGCAATACGATCCCAACCGGGGCAATTCTATTTGTTTTAATCACAATGTTTGGCCCAATTTCGGGTGCACATTTTAATCCTGCGGTTACGCTGGTGTTTTTCCTTCGCCGGGAAATCGCTGCAAAAACTTCAATCCTCTATGTTTTGGTTCAAATTATTGGTGGGATCTTGGGTGTGTGGGCCGCTCACTTAATGTTTGAGCTGGATGTCATACAGTTTTCGCAAAAGGTGCGTGCAGGTGGTGCCCAGTGGTTTGCAGAAGGCGTTGCGACATTTGGATTGGTTTCCACAATACTACTGACAATAAAGGCCAAAGAGACAGCGGTTGCGATGGCTGTTGGTCTTTATATCACCGCAGCTTATTGGTTTACGGCGTCTACATCGTTTGCCAATCCGGCAGTGACTATTGCGCGAAGTTTTTCAGATACGTTTGCTGGGATAAGGCCCACGGATGCGCCAGGATTTATCATCTCGCAAATTGGTTTTGCAGTTCTTGCTTGGTTGTTTTGCAAATGGATTTTGAATGAGAAATCTTATTGATGACCGATAAAATACCTGTAACTGTCATTACCGGTTATCTTGGGGCTGGTAAGACGACCTTACTGAACCGAATTCTCTCAGAAAAACATGACAAGAATTACGCGGTCATTGTCAATGAATTTGGCGAAATTGGCATTGATGGTGCTTTGGTTGTTGGTGCGGACGAAGATATCTTTGAAATGAGTAATGGCTGTATTTGTTGCAGTGTACGCGGAGATTTGATCGAGACCATCGATAATCTTTTGAAAAGTGACCGCCCGATTGATAATATTATCATTGAAACGACCGGACTTGCTGATCCTGCACCTGTGGCGCAAACCTTTTTGCAAGAAGAATTTGTGCGTTCGAAAACGCAGCTTGACGCTATTCTTACAGTTGTTGATGCGAAACATATTACCGTTGAGCTTCAAGCGTCTCGTGAAGCAAAGGAACAAGTTGCTTTTGCAGATATTTTGCTCCTCAACAAAGTTGATTTGGTCGATGATGTTGACGCCTTAAAAAATGAGCTTCGGGCGATCAATCCCATTGCGAAGATATTTGAAACCACCAAATCAAATATCGATTTGGATTTGATATTATCTCAAAATGCTTTTGCACTGGACCGTACGTTGATTAAAGACCCGGATTTTCTAAGTTCAACGCACCACCATCATCACCACGACGATGATGTTCAAAGTTTTTCGTTGGAAACCGACGTGCCAATGGATCGGCATAAATTCTCAATGTGGATGCAATGGGTCTTAGAACATTTCGGCATGGATATGCTTAGAACCAAGGGCATTATTAGTTTTGACGGAGATGACGAACGATTTGTCGTGCAAGGCGTGCATCAGCTCATCGAAGGGGTGGCACAACGTCCATGGGCTCAGGATGAAAAAAGAATAAGTCAGCTTGTTTTCATCGGGAGAAACCTACCGCAGGACATTATTGAAGATGGTTTTTACAAAGCGCAAAAATAAACCCGCTACATATCTCTATTAAGCGGGTTTGAATTTTATCATCGTTTGAATTTAGTCAACGAATGCGCGTTCGATCACAAAATCAGCAGGCTTGCTGTTTGCCCCTTCTTCAAAGCCACGTGCTTCCAGTAGAACCTTTAGATCATTGATCATCGCCATTGAACCACAAATCATCACGCGGTCTGTTTCAGGGTTAAGTTCAGGCAGACCGACAGATTTTGCTAATGTGCCATCTTCAATAAGATTTGTGATACGGCCCATTTGATCGCTTTGCTCACGAGTTGTCGTTGCAAAATGGATTAGTTTGTCTGTGGCTTCTTCACCCACCAACACATCTTCTTTTG
>CAJQOR010000020.1 GCA_905479965.1 uncultured Rhizobiaceae group bacterium
ATTACAAAAATATTTGATGAAATTGCATGCGGCTTTGGCAAAGCTATTGCCCGAGCTGAAAATGCAAATAGTAAAAAAGGATAAGTATGACAAAACGCGCCTACACATACTCCAGATACTCACACGAGGATTCCGCTGAAAATTCAATCGAAGGACAGCACGCCTCGCAAGATAAATATGCAGCAAGGCTTGGAATTCAGATAATTGATAGATTTGCTGATCACGCCATTTCAGGTGCAGCAATCTTCAATCGTCCAAGCCTAACAAAACTAATGCAAGTTTTAGACAACAGCGATATCGATATTCTCCTAGTCGATCACCTTGATCGCCTCACCAGAGACGACGGCGATATGGCTTATATCCATAAAGAATTGAATTTCCGAGATATAGAACTTCACTCAGTTGCTCAGAACGGAAAAGTCGACAGAAACACGGCATCCATTATGGCACTGGTGGGTCGCAACCAACTTGAAAGTACCGCTCACGCCGTTCGTCGTGGCCAAGAACTAATGATTAAAGAGGGTCGAAACACTGGCGGGCGAGCCTATGGATATAAACTAACACCCAATGCAGGAGAACTCATAATAGACGATGGAGCTGAAGCATCACATGGCGAGGCAGATGTAGTGCGTCGAATTTATAGATATCGACTAAGTGGAATGACACCTCGAGACATTGCTGGAAAACTCAATGCGGAAGGAATTCCAGGTCCGACGGGTGGCATATGGCGTGCTTCGACATTGAACGGTTCAAGAAGCCGCAAATACGGCATATTGAGAAACCCCATTTATAAGGGTGAACCGCAGTGGAACAGGGTAAGGATGGTCAAAAACCCCGCGACTGGCAAACGAGTTAGCCGCATCAATAAAAAAGAAGATATCGTCACATCTCAACAACCGCACTTAGCGATTATCGATGCGGATACTTTCGAGCGCGTTCAAGCGATGTTTCCACAAAATGAAAATGAGCATCCATCTAAATACCGCCGAGCAACAACGATCCTGACGGGCCTATTAAAATGCGGTTATTGTGGAGGTGGCATGTCGGTAAAGGATAAGTATAAAAGCCGCCGTAGAATTCAATGCTCAACCATGAAAGAGTCTCGATCGTGCGAGAACACAAGTGCTTATTATCTAGATGACATTGTTGAAGCATCCCTGTCTGGTTTAAAGGATCAACTGAGCAAACCAGACATGCTTTCGAAGCTCGTTAAATCATATAATGCTGAACGAACCCATTTAGCTTCTGAAGCCATCGAAAAGACCAAAATCGTTGATCATAAAATTGATGTCCTCAGCAAAAAAGAAGAAAAAATTTGGGCCGATTATGATTTAGGCCATTTCGATGCTGTTCTCGCAAACGAACGCATACAAAAAATTAGAGGTGAGATAAAAACTCTTAACGAACAAAAAGGGGCATTGCCCAGCGTGCCAGAGACAGTTTCAATTCATCCCTCAACAGTAGCGAACTTTAAGCAATATATCGACCAACTAACAAAAACATATGCAGACCAAATTACCGACGAAAACCGAGAGGCTGCTACAGCAATAAGACGTCTAATAGATAAGATTACGATAACACCCACAAAAGATGGTACGGACGTTCAAATCGATGGATTACTTGGAATTTTGGCATCAGCCGCTCAACAAGACCCCATTTTGGGGGGATTAGTGGTAGCGGGAGAGGGACTTGAACCCCCGACACGCGGATTATGATTCCGCTGCTCTAACCACCTGAGCTACCCCGCCACAATGCGCCAGTTAAATGCGCGACTGTTCTTAACAGATCGGCGGCATATAAGGTGGACTACGTGTAAGTGTCAAGCATTTTAGGTGATTTTTCGCACAAAACATAAGGTTTTAATTTTATGCAGGTTTTAAGGTGCAGGCTTAAGCCCCCTCACCCCATTTTTAACAGCTTAAAACCAGCTTATTTTCAGGATTGTGATGATTATAACACTTGTAAACTTGCGAAAACACGCTGACCGCATTAGTGCATACAGCGAGTGATAAAAGTTTGGAATTTAGAATGAATAACGAAGTAAAAATTGCAGTTGTTGGATGCGGCTATTGGGGTACTAATCACGCCCGCACCCTCTCCGAGCTTGGCGCACTTGCAGCTATAAGTGACTTAAGCGCAGATAATGCCCAAAAAGCTGCTGACAATTTCAATGTTCCGCAAAAAACTCTAAGCGATGTTCTCGATGATAAAGAGATCCACGGTGTGGTGTTCGCATTGCCCCCTCACCTACATGCCGAAAATGCTATTCTTGCGCTCAATGCCGACAAGCATGTGTTGATCGAAAAACCAATTGCGCTCAACGCAAAAGATGCACAAAGCGTTGTTGATGCTGCAAATGCCGCTGGTAAAACTGCCATGACAGGACACATCCTGCGCTATCATTCTGCTTTTGAAAAAATGCTCTCAATGTTCCAGGCAGGCGATCTGGGCCAATTGCAATATATCCACTCACACCGCGTTGGCCTTGGTAAATTCCATCCAAAAAATGATGCGTTATGGGATATTGCACCCCATGATCTT
>CAJQOR010000021.1 GCA_905479965.1 uncultured Rhizobiaceae group bacterium
GGACGAAGTTTTCCAACACCGTCGATGGTCACGCCATGTTTGATATATTCATCTTCTTCAACAATCGTATCACCCTTACGGCCTTTGATGGTGAACGGAACAATTTCGTCTTTAAACTTGCCAGCTTTTTGCGCAGCTTCCGCTTTGTTTTGCGAATTTACGGCAAATTCATCTTGCACCAAACGAGACAACTGCCACTGCTTTGCAACGTTTTCAGCTGTTGTACCCATGTGGTAGCCATAAAATGCTTCAGTCAAACCATCTTTGATCATGGTATCAACCATTTTCAAATCACCCATTTTTGTGCCAGCACGAAGATGTGCACAATGGGTTGATAGTGACATAGATTCTTGACCACCTGCTGCGATGATATCTGCATCACCAGACATAATCTGCTGCATACCAATAGCCATAGCACGAAGGCCAGAACCACATACCTGGTTAAGACCCCAAGCTGTTGCTTCTTTTGGAACACCCGCAGCCATTGCGGCTTGGCGTGCTGGGTTTTGCCCCATACCGGCAGTTAAAACCTGCCCGAGAATAACCTCATCAATCACACCTGCTTCAAGGCCAGCTTTTTCCAAAGCACCGGTGATTGCAGCGGCACCCAACTCATGTGCTGACGTTTTAGCAAATGAACCATTAAACGAGCCAACAGCTGTTCTAGCAATGCTGGCGATTACGATTGAGGAGTTACCCATAAATATTTCCCTTATAAATCAGACTGATTATCCCTGAACGCATCTTGCGCTCGCGCTCCCATCAAACATAAAAAGTGTTCGCACACTGATCATAAGCTCATATAAGCGAATACTAACACTGTCCGTCAAGCTGTGTTTATGCTGCAGCGCAGCAAACACTTACACAAATTAACCGCGTTGCACAATAGACTTGGCAGGAACGATATTTTTGCAGTAGGGTCTCAGAATAGTATTTCGTAATTTGCATTTAGGAGGGTCAGATGAGCGGAAATGGGTCTGTGGTTATCAAGAAGTACGCGAACAGGCGTTTATATAATACAGGCACAAGTGCTTATGTGACATTGGAAGATTTAGCGGAAATGGTCCGCAAGGGTGAAGATTTCACCGTTAACGATGCTAAATCAGGCGATGACATCACCCACTCTGTCTTAACTCAGATCATTTTTGAGCAAGAAGCAAAAACCGGAAATACCTTATTACCGGTATCATTCTTAAGGCAGTTGATTTCATTTTATGGCGATCAAATGCAAATGGTTGTGCCAAGTTATCTAGAACATTCCATGTCAGCACTGACCGACCAACAAGAACAGTTTAAAGATCAAATGTCGAAATCAATGGATGCAAATCCAATGATGGCCAACATGAAAGCGCCAATGCAAATGATCGAAGAACAGGTCAAGCGTAACACAGAGATGTTCCAACAGGCCATGTCAATGTTTTCACCTTTTGGCCTACCAACCGGTGCCCAAGAAGAACAAGAGGCAGAGAAACCAGAAGCCAATGACATCGATGAGCTGAAAGCTCAGTTGAAAGATCTACAAGGCAAGCTGGATAAATTCAGTTAATTACATATTGCCAGTTGATACGCGTTCGCGAACCAAAAAATACAATCTCCGTGATGTTAATCAAACAATCTCACGGAGATAAATTTTTTAATAACCGATAGCTAATCCATCTTTGCGGGGATCAGAGCCGCCACAATAAAAGCCACGCTCATCCCGCTGAATGATCTGCCCGCCACCAATAGGCGTATTTGATTGGCGAATTTCATGGCCGCGCGCTTCAAGTCCGCCAATGACCGCACGCGATATTCCGCTTTCGGCCTCAACCACTCCATCAGGAGCCCAGAACATACGCGGATGATCAAGCGCTGCTTGCGGATCAAATCCATGATCAACAAGATTGGAAAACACATGCGCTTGCCCCATCGGTTGATAGGCACCGCCCATAACCCCAAATGAAAACGCAGGATTTCCGTTCTTCAAGGCAAAGCCAGGGATAATTGTGTGCAATGGACGTTTAGATGGCCCAATCGCATTTGGATGCCCAACTATTGTGTTAAAACACGCACCGCGGCTTTGTAAGACAATGCCCGAATTCGGCGTGACAATCCACGAACCAAAATCGGTATAGATAGAATATATCAGCGACACCATCTGCCCATTTTTATCAGCTACCGACAAATAAACAGTGTCGGAACTTGGCAGGTCCGGCAATAGAATTTTGGGATTTCGTTTCAAGGGTTTGACTTGATGGTGAAGTGTTTTTGCAAATTCCATAGACGTCAATTCTGCCGCCGACATTGTCATATGAGCCGGATCCGCCAGCATCGCATCACGGACAGCATAGGCGATGCGCCCAATTTCGATCTCGTGATGATAACGTTCAGGACTGTCATGGCTCATTGATCGCACATCCAACAATTCCATCAAATTCATCATAATGAGTGCCACCATGCCCTGCCCATTTGGTGGGATCTCAAACACTTGATGGTCAGAATATTTCGTTGAAATTGGCTCAACCCAATCAGCTGCAACTGCGCCCAGATCATCCTCGTTTAAGAAACCACCTTTTGATTGCACAGTATCTGCAATTTCGGCTGCGATACTCCCCTTGTAAAACGCATCGATACCGTCTTTTGCAATGGATCGAAAACTATTAGCTAGCGCTGCAAATTGAACTCGATCACCCATTTTAGGCGCATTTCCATCGTGCAGCAGATGCATGCAAGCGCCAACATCTTTACTGAGTGGTGTTACATTTTTCTGCCAATCATAAGCAACGCGAGGGGATACCAAAAAACCCTCTTCAGAAATTTTAATTGCATCTGTGAACAATCGGTCCCACGAGAGCGTGCCAAATTTCTGGTGCATGTCATCAAATGCTTTAAGTGCACCAGGAACAGTGACAGAATGTGCAGATGCGTCAGAAATTTCGCTAAATCCGTTTTCCTGATACCATTCAATATGAGCACCCGCCGCTGAACGGCCTGATCCATTGATCGCATGCATGCCTTTTGCGGGATCTGAAATAATTGCAAAACAATCCCCACCAATACCTGTCATTTGCGGTTCAACCACGCTTAGCACAAAAGACGCTGCAAGTGCGGCATCAACAGCTGATCCACCTTCACGCAATACGCTGAGTGCAGTGGATGATGCCAGAGGATGAGATGCCGCTACCATGCCATTGTCAGCGAAAACCTGCGAACGTCCAGGTTTATCAAACAAGCGCATATTATTTCTCCTTTGGAAACAATGTTAATCGAATACAAGCAAATGACTTAAAGTGGGAAGGTCTATATACTTCTTTTTTCACCACCGCTATCAGTTATAGCTCAATTTTTGCCAATCCCAACTGAATAAAGAGTATTAAATATGCAAATCAGTCTTTCCAAAGCAAATAAAATGATCACCTCTGCCCAAAAAAAGGGCGCAGAACTTGGTTTAAAGCCACTCGCCGTTGTTGTGCTGGATGCCGGTGGTCACGTTAAAGCTTTCCAACGTCAAGATGGCGCCTCAAACATGCGCTTTGAAGTCGCCAAGGGTAAAGCCTATGGTGCAGTAGCTGTAGGCGTGGGTTCGCGCTGGTTAGATGCGCAAGCTGCTACGCGTCCGCATTTCCTTGAAGGTCTATCAGGAGTATCAGGTGGCAATATTGTACCTGTTCCAGGTGGTGTATTGATCAAAAACAAAAAAGGTGAAATTCTGGGCGCAGTCGGAATTTCAGGTGATGTGTCTGATAATGATGAAGCCGCAGCTATTGCCGGCATCGAAGATGCAGGCTTTGTCGCAGACGCAGGCTAACAACAAAAATTTGGGCGGATGCCAAGTCCGCCCATCATGCTTCATAATCCGATAGAAACATCGCGCCCGGCAGATCGGATCGAGACGGAAAATCCAGCTATGACATCAATAAACGCGATGGCCATCAGGATGAAAAACACTTGTGTTGCAGCACCTTGCACCAACAAAAATTCTAGCAAAAATGCGATAAAGACGAATGTCGATAATAGATGATCAACAACAGAAAATGCACCCGTCCGCGTTGCTTTTAAAATTTCAACAAACAACAGCACCAGCGCAATTAATATAAATAGATCACCGACATTTAAAATCCATGTCGCGCCAGAGAGCATTGGCAATTCCAAAATATGGTTTTCCAACCCGCCAATGCCAGAGCCAGGTCCCAACATCACAACATTATAAAGTACCAACGGAATGAGCATTAAAGGGATAGCTAACAGCATGTTTATCTCTCTTAAATTTTATTGTTAAATCGATTGCTTGATATATCTCATACAAAAAGGCCAGCCGTAAGGCTAGCCTGATTGAAATCATTCATATCGATAAAAAAACTTAGGCGTCTTCTTTAGGTGTCAAAACTTGACGACCGCGATACATGCCAGTTTTAAGATCCACATGGTGTGAACGACGAAGCTCACCTGAATCTTTGTCTTCAACGTATGACGGCGCATTCAACGCGTCTGTTGAACGGCGCATGCCGCGCTTCGAGCGCGAAATTTTCTTCTTTGGTACAGCCATTTTCTACTCCATTATAACGGGCAATCAACAAAACTTGGCAGTGTTTACCGCCAAATTGGACGTGATGCCAAAATTGGGAATTGGCGCGGCTTATACATCGACTTTATGAGTTTGACCAGTGGGATTCGAAAGATTTTTTTCAATCCTGCCAATAAATAAGAAAACAGAGCTATTTCGGCCTACTAATGGCATTTTATAGCCTCTGCTAAGCCTCATCATCGTCAACAATCCAAGGCTCAGCTTTACCTTCACTCTCCCATTCTTGCCAAGCATCAAGTGACTTCACGTTTTCCATATATTTCAATACATCTTGATTTTCGCTTAGTTTATAAACTTCGAACCGATTAACAACGGGTGCAAACATCGCATCAGCATTCGAAAATTCTCCAAACAAAAACGGACCTCCAGATTGTGAAAGACAATCTGACCATAGCTTCTCAATGCGCGATACATCTTTTTGCAAAGCCTCATCCTGCTCCATCTTAACAATGGGTCGGCGCATATTCATCGGGCATTGCTTACGAAGTGCGAAAAAACCACCCAGCATTTCGCACGATATTGCCATCGCATGGCTATGTGCTTTCGCATCAGATGGCCAAAAGCCTTTGTCCGGAAATTTCCGCGACAAATGATCTAAAATTGCAAGAGATTCAAATATGGTTTGATCGCCATCGACCAATACAGGCACCTTACCTGTTGGTGAAAACGTTTTGAACTTTGGATTCCCGCCCGCCATATCAAACGGAATTAATTCTTCCATAAATTCAACGCCCAAAACTTTCATCCCAATCCAAGGCCGAAAGGACCATGATGAATAGTTCTTGTTACCAATATAAAGTTTCATGTTTGACATAAATCACCTCGTAAATTTTCATGCGATAATGTCAGCACCTTATAGAAATACTAGCGAAATAATTTGATCTAAGGATAAATACATTTGATGTATGCACCCGACTGGCGCGCGCGGTTTTCAACTTTGTTGGCTAGGCGCTGTAAACCATTGCTTGGTTTTGCTGGATTGCGCAATATTGGATTGGGAAGCGTAACCGCTAATAATGCCGCTTGTTTGCGGGTTAATTTACTCGCAGCACGTCCAAAATAGGTTTGCGCTGCAGCTTCAATTCCATAAACACCATGGCCCCATTGCGCGATATTTAAATAAAGCTCCATCATGCGTTCTTTGCCCCAAACATAATCGGACGTTAGAGCCAAAGGGATCTCAAGAGCTTTTCGTATAACCGAACGCGTGGACGTTAAAAATAAGTTCTTGGACGTCTGCATGGCAATCGTGCTCGCGCCTCGGGAGGCCTCACCCTCCAACGCCTCCTCAAGAACGATGTTAATCGCACCCCAATCAACACCTGAATGAGAGCAAAACTGACCGTCTTCGGACATCATCACCGATTGAATAACAACCGGTGCAATATCATCAATATCAACCCACGAACGTTCATAAGAACGCCCTGTGAAAGTTTCACTCAGCATGAGAGTTGAAATTGGTTTCACAGCATCAATTTTGTAGATAAAAATCAGAATATATGGCGTGATTAATAAAAACAAAATAAAAAGCGCAAGGCGCTTCAGCCATTTTATTAAAAACGGGCGCAGCACAAATTTTGACTTCGCTTTTGCTTTTGTCTGTTTTTTCTTGCCAGCCTTCGCCAAAGGATAGCCCCCGATTAAAAATGCTGCGACATACAGTTAAAAGAACATCGCCTTGATTGTTATGGATAGCTCTAGTGCACCGAAGCTGGAATTTCCAGTTATTCAACTGCTTTTCTGCAAGAAAAGATTGCCCAATCGAAATTGCCGTGGCAATAGGGCTTCATGTCTGATCAAAGTCAAAATCATTTTAAACAACGTATGGCCAATGCCGCAAAGCGCGTTGAAGCAGAGCTGAAAGCGGTTCTAACGAACAAAATCCACGGCAGCGAAATTGCTCGGCCAAAACACCTAATGGCCGCAATGCGTCACGGCTCGCTCAATGGCGGCAAGCGCCTGCGTCCGTTTTTGGTGATGGAGTCAGCTCAACTTTTTGATGGCGATGAAATGGCCGCCTTGCGCGTAGCCATCGCGCTTGAATGTATTCACTGTTATTCCCTCGTACATGACGATTTACCCGCAATGGATGATGATGATCTTCGTCGCGGCGAGCCGACAGTTCATATTGCATTTGATGAAGCAACCGCCATTTTGGCCGGCGATGGGCTTTTAACACTGGCTTTTGATATAATCGCATCGGATGAAACCCCGCTGGATGCGAGTGCAAAAATCAAGCTCATTTCTGAACTTGCACAAGCTGCCGGATTGGGCGGTATGGTTGGCGGTCAAGCGCTCGATTTAGCCGCTGAGAAACAAAATCCGGATGAAGCAGGCATTCTAACCTTGCAGCAAATGAAAACCGGCGCGCTTATACGCTTTGCCTGCCAAGCGGGCGCAATTATCGGTGGTGCGGATCAAAGCAATTTTGATCGCATGACAAAATTCGGACAAATCGCGGGCCAAGCATTTCAGCTTGCAGATGATTTGCTAGACGTCACATCAGATGCAAAAACAATGGGCAAGAACACAGGCAAGGATGCAGATGCTGGCAAAGCAACACTTGTCGGTCTGCATGGCATTGAGTGGGCCCAACAGCAATTGATACAATTGGCTGCAGAAGCAAGCAAAACACTCGACGATATGAGCTGCGATACGATCGTTTTAAAGCAAACTGCCCAATATATTATTCTACGGGATCGATAAAAAATATCTATCGATCCATTCACGCACATCCAGTAATTTGTCGCTTTAAATCCATTTAATGAGACGAATCGCCGCCAGATCCAACCATTGAGGCGATTTTGGTTTGACTTGCCCATAATTATACGATTATTGATTTGCCAAGCGGCGGAGTTTGGGCCCAATTTCCCCACATCCATAGAGTAAATCTATTGATTTCGTCGATTAAATTGGTGTTATTAAACAGCATTAAATTGCTTGAAGAAAATTGATGAGAAGGATTTAAAATGAAGGTTCTCGTACCCGTGAAACGGGTTGTTGACTACAACGTTAAAATTCGGGTTAAGCCGGATGGTTCTGGCGTTGAATTGGCAAACGTTAAAATGTCAATGAACCCATTTGATGAGATTGCTGTTGAAGAAGCCTTACGTCTACGCGAAGCTGGAACTGCGACAGAAGTAATTGCCGTTTCCATTGGACCTGCTAAATCAGAAGAAACAATTCGCACAGCCCTTGCTATGGGCGCAGATCGTGGTGTTTTGGTTGAAACTGACGATTTGGTTGAGCCGCTTGCAGTTGCAAAAATCCTTAAATCAGTTGCTGAAAGCGAAGGTGTTGACTTGGTTATCGCT
>CAJQOR010000022.1 GCA_905479965.1 uncultured Rhizobiaceae group bacterium
CCAAAAGCAAACTGTCTGATTCGTTATACGATTTTTACAAAAAACAATTGGGGTTTTGGATCAACCGGGCAGAAGATCGCGTTGGGGTGGGCCACGCACCCGATTGGACTCCATCTATGTTTACCAAACAAGTTGGCGAAACGACCGGATATATCGAACGACTTAGCTGGGCAAATGAACCCGAACCCGTTGAATTTTCCAAAACTTGGTTTGATACAGACCAAGCCGTTTATGTCACACGTTTAAAATAGGAAATTACAAGAAGAATGACGAAAATAGTAAAGTACGGCGTCGTTGGCGGTGGCATGATGGGCCAAGAACACATCAAAAACATTGCGCTGTTAAAAGACACGCAAGTCGCGGGTATTTTTGAGCCAAATAAAGATATGGCAAATATCGTTTCCAAATTAGCGCCTGACGCGCGCCTTTGCGATCGTCTGGAAGACCTGCTGTCTATTCGCGAGCTAGACTGCATCATCATTGTAAGTCCCAATCATATTCACCTCGAGCAATTGGAAACAATTGCCGCAACGCGCCCTCTCCCGTTATTGGTTGAGAAGCCGCTTTTTACCGACCCCAGCACCTTTAATCGCGTATTAAATTTCCAGAAAAACTACCCCGCCCCTGTTTGGGTTGCGATGGAATATCGCTATATGCCCCCCATCGCGGCTATGTGCGAGAGATTTAGCGACGCTGTCGGCGATGTAAAAATGCTCAGCATTAGAGAACATCGTTTCCCGTTTTTGGCAAAGGTGGACGACTGGAACCGCTTTAACGCAACATCGGGCGGTACATTCGTTGAAAAATGCTGTCACTTCTTTGATTTGATGCGCTTCATTACAAAATCAGAACCAACACGCATTATGGCAAGCGCAGGTCAGGATGTTAATCACCTTGATGAAAACTATTCAAACGGCGCTCCAGATATTTTAGACAATGGCTTTGTAATTGTAGAGTTCGAAAACGGCATCAGAGCCATGCTGGAACTCTGCATGTTTGCCGAAGGCGCACGTTTTCAGGAAGAGATTAGCGTTATAGGTCCAGATGGGAAGATTGAAGCGCATGTTCCCGGCCCATCAAGATTTTGGCCAGAACATTTGGGCACACCGCCAGTTCCTGAAGTTGTTATCAGTAAGCGCGATCCAAAAGGCCCTGAAACCCATCTCATCCCAGTTGATCCAACATTGCTGGATGCAGGTGATCATAATGGCTCGACATTTTATCAGCATGAGGGATTTTTAGAACTTGTGCGCGGTGAGCGCGATCAAGCAGATGTCACGCTCGAAGACGGCTGGAAAGCTGTGGCGATTGGCATGGCAGCGCAATCAAGCATCGCCACAGGTCAAAGCGTTGAATGGAAATCATTCTTGAACGAGCTCAACGCAGCATAGAGCTGGCAAAGTTATAAAAAAGCCTTGAGCTTAGTACTCAAGGCTTTCTTTAAAATCGTATAAATTTTAATTGTTAGTCGACGTTTGTCATACTTGTCTCCAAAGTAGTTTACGCTAAACAGTATTTCTCATTAACATAACCTCGCCCGCAATTATCTCTATAATGCTCAACCAGGCCCGCAATTTGGATGAATTGTTAACCGTTGACTGAAACTAGTGCCAATTTATATGACGACGCCCCCTAGTATAGGTTCTTCCCCAGACCCCCATGACCCGCGGGTGCGTCGCAGCGCGGTATTTCGGTGTTTAAAGCACTTTTAAAAATGACCAGAATCGTAATTAAAATTGCACATTCATTCAAACTAGATGAACTTGGGGATATAGGATCAATTCTTGAAGAAACATTAGAGCCGCAGTGCGCGTTGTCCCCTTAGGACCAAATCCTGCTCTGGGTATGCCTTTTTGAAACGTCCGGAAATGGAAAGAAAGCAGATATAACTTAAACTAACCATAACGTCAGGCTCGTGCCAATTCCAGACATTCGTTGATTAGCCGCTGATACCGATGCTGTTTCAAATCGTCTAGGCTTGGCAACCGTTAAATTGATTGCTAGGTTCTGCTTATTTTTAAGTTGCGGTGTATATTCAACATGAAATCAATTAAAAACCCCCGTTTGCTTGGCCGCAATAAGCGCGAGGAAACAATTCAAAAAACTGAACTGGTTGAACCAAATACGAGCCAAATACAAGAAGTTCGCATAATTGAGCCAAAACGAACGTTTTGGCGAAATTGGCGATCGTTGAATGGCGCCGCCCTGATTGTATCCATTGTTGCACTTGCTGTAACGGCATACTCAACACAGTTGGCGTTTTTCGCACTTGACGAGGCTGCTAGACAAACAGATTTATCTACTCGAGAAATCACTGTTTCCCGTCAAGCTTTGGAAGAAACCCAAATTGTTGCTGCATGGCAAATAATCAACGCGCGTTCACCTGGAAATTCTGGCAAACGGAGAGCGCTTGAATACTTGAATAAACAGAAAGAATCCTTGAACGGCATCAATCTATCCTGCAAGGCATTGGGAGGTGTTCCTGATGAATTGGGGAACTGTGCAGGTCGGGCATTTCTCCAAGAACTCAATATTCCTAGTGGACGAGTTATTTGTTCTGATTTTAGTTATGCAGACCTCGTTCGTGCTAACTTCCATCGCGCGAATGTCGCGGGTACTAAGTTTGATTTTGCTGACTTTCGGGGAGCAATTTTTGTTGAAGCAAACCTAGAAGTAACTTTCTTTCGAGAAGCATTTCTCGGAGCCGCAGACTTTACTGATGCAAATATGCAGGGTGCTAATCTACATGGGTCGAAGTTGATGTTTGCCAACTTCAATCGAGCTAATTTGCATTATGCAGACATGACAGGCGTTCAAGTTGATGACGGTAGTTTTCGAGATGCAACACTCGAGGATGCAAACCTTTCTGGAGCTATTTTTGGTGAGGACTTCAACCCAATTGTTACTTACAATAACGACAACGGCTATTTGACGGAGAGAAGCGACCCATCAATCGCAGATTGGGATACCGGAAACTACGGAGGTGATCGAGCTGACTTTACCGGAGCTAACCTGAGTGGAACACAATTTTGCGGCCTTATATCTGCAGCGACAGATTACTATGGTTGTTCTAGCATAACACAAGAGCAGATTGATCAAGCATGGGCTTGGGAAGATAATCCTCCGATCTTTCGAACGACCGATGAGGACGGTAATGTTTATGAACGTGAGGATCTTAAACCGCCCACACTTTGCAATACTGAAAAGTCTTGGGACTATTTCAGGCAAAACAAACGCGGAAGGCCGGTAAATTGCTAAAATTAACAATGGAGTTCCGCCATCTGGTTTGAATGATTATTTTCAGGCGTTTTACCAAAGATATGCTTTATGTTCGCATTGATATTGGCGAATAGAGGATGTTTCCGCTTCGGGCCAATCCCTGCCTATTGGACGCTTTCTTTAAATATCCGAAATCAGATGGAAAGCAGCCATAGTGGGAACTTGCAATAACCACTTCTCAAAAAACCATGTACTGGGATGGGGTCTAGGAACCCAGCCAAGGCATGCAATTAGTAAAAACCATGTTGCATCTATGCTGCAGGGAGTTGCGAGTTATTTCTTGTAACCATTGAAATCATTATGAAATTAGTTGCAACACGCTGCGACATGTAATTCAAGTAATTTCATTTACTGAAAAAATATAAGCTATTGATTTTCTTGAAGAGTTTATGGTGCCCGAGGGCGGATTTGAACCACCGACACGCGGATTTTCAATCCGCTGCTCTACCCCTGAGCTACTCGGGCAATCAATTGGAAATATTGCCAAATTTACGACATCTGACATTGAGGTTTATCGTCAGAAGCGAGCGCGTTATACCACGTTGTTCATCTAAGTCTAGTAGTGATCTGCATGAATTCGCAATCTTTTTTCATTCCGCAAACCAGATAAGAATTCAGCTCTATCTTTTAGCCGCGATCATCATCATCTTGATCAAGGTTTTCTTCAATTTCTGATACTGGAATTGCATAGGAACCATTGAGCCAGCGGCCTAAATCCATGTTTTTACAGCGCTCTGAGCAAAATGGATGACAATGGCGATCAGAGGGCTGCCCACATTCAGGGCACGGCACTGTTTTACGCATCGGGGAAACATTATCGGCAGTCATTAGATCGCAGCTCGCCCTTTCCAGTTTCTGCTAATATTATACCCCTCTCCGATCAACAGATTGGAGGTCTCATAAAGCGGCAAGCCCACAACATTGGAATAAGAACCAACAAGCTTAACCACAAAGCTGCCAGCAATCCCTTGGATCGCATATGCACCCGCTTTGCCGCGCCACTCACCACTATCCAAATAACGCTCTATCTCAGCTTTTGGAATACGCTTAAAGCGCAGGCGCGTTTCAACCACTTTTTGGCGCAACGAGCCATCAGGGGTGATAATACACACACCTGAATAAACGCGATGATTTCTGCCAGAGAGCAAATGAAGCGCATTGTTAGCGTCTTCAATCATGTCAGCTTTGGGCAGAATGCGGCGTCCAACAGAAACAACAGTGTCCGCCGCTAGAATAAACGAGTTACCCCATTGCGGGTCGTTTTTTATGGCTTTGCGCGCAGCTTTTGCTTTATCACCGGCTAAACGGCGCGCAAGTGACTTTGGATGTTCGGATTTCCCCGGGCTTTCATCCAAGTCCATTGGCATAAGGCGATCAGGTTTAACACCGATCTGATCGAGCAACTCCACACGTCTTGGCGATCCTGAGGCCAATATAAGCTTTACATCGTCATCCATGAGACTGCTGCCTTCAACAACCGAGCAATTTATTTATAGCGATATGTGATACGACCTTTTGTCAGATCATACGGCGTCATTTCAACAAGAACTTTATCACCGGCAAGAACACGAATACGGTTTTTGCGCATGCGGCCAGCTGTATGAGCAATGATCTCATGTTCGTTTTCAAGCTTTACTCGAAATGTTGCATTTGGGAGGAGTTCAGTAACAACACCCGGGAACTCAAGAACTTCTTCTTTTGCCATTATATTTTGATCTTCCTTTGTAAGATGTGATGCTTATTGCTCAGCATCTCGTCATCAATTGTCTGAATTGCTGCGGAAACTACACAATTGTTTGGGGTTTGTGAACTGATTTGATCAATCAATTTTGCATCCCCTTAAATAACTTGCATTTTTTACGGTAAAAACGCGTCTCGGATGCGCTTTGTCAAGGATTCTCGTACGTTGCGATAGGCGCCCAGCATTTGATCGCGTGTACCCTTGACCAATGTCGGGTCTTCTGTCGGCCAATAAATCACGTCAACTGCGGACGTTTTGGTGATGTCCAATGCGCGTTTATGGGCCTCTGGGGTCAATGCAACTAAAACATCAAAAAAGCCATCTGCCATCTCATTGTAAATTCTGGGCTGATGATGGCGAAGATCTAAGTCTATCTCAGCCAAAACCGCATCGACGAAATGATCATGTTCACCCTCTTGCAAACCTGCACTTTGAACAAAAACATCCTTTTTTAAAATAGACTTTGCAATCGCTTCTGCCATAGGCGAGCGGATCGCATTCATGCCGCAGATAAACAAAATAGAGGATGGTTTATTCATATTCTCTATTCGCCCACTAACCTTGCCAATGCAAAACGCAAATGAGCGTGAACAAGCGACGCGATGTATCAACATCAATGTTGATCTTACCATCTAAGCGATCAGTTAAAATTTGCGCACCTTCATTGTGAATACCACGACGGCCCATATCAACTGCTTCAATACGGCTCGGCGTCGCGGATTTGATCGCTTCGTAATAACTCTCACAAATCATGAAATAGTCTTTCACAATCTGTCTAAATGGCGTGAGTGACAAAATATGCGTAATTAAATGCTCGCCATCATCGTCTGAAATATCAAACGCTAACCGCGTTTCAACCACTGATAATTTGAGCCTATAAGGACCTTGATCCATTCCGACGAGTTCAAAACTGTTTTCTTCGATCAAATCAAATATGGCAATTGCACGCTCATGCTCAATATCAGGCGTTGCGCGCCCAATTGAATCATCCAACGCCACGTCACATAGCCTATGGTTACTTTTCTCGCCCATATACCTATCCTCTTGCATTCATCCGGATCGAAATAGAACGCGCATGCGCACCCAATCCTTCAGTATCGGCAAGTGTCATTGCAGCAGGCCCCAATGCTGCGAGTTGATCTGCACCTAATTTTAGCACAGAAGTTCTTTTTATATAATCATATACAGATAAGCCTGATGAAAAACGAGCTGAACGCGCCGTTGGCAAAACGTGGTTTGAGCCCGCTACATAATCACCAATAGCTTCGGGAGTATAATGCCCGACAAAAATCGCACCCGCATTGCGAACGTGCTTGATGTAGTCATCAGCATCATCGAGTGCCAATTCCAAATGCTCAGCCGCAATTCGGTTCGCCAATGGGAAAGCATCCATGATATCACCAACCATGATGATGGCGCCAAAATCG
>CAJQOR010000023.1 GCA_905479965.1 uncultured Rhizobiaceae group bacterium
CAGCTTCGATTGGTTTGGCGCTTGCCATGGCACTCTTTGTTCACTCACCACGCAGAGGTGTTGGCCTTTTGCGAATGGCATATTTTACGCCAACCGTGTTGCCGCTCATCGCTGTCGCCAATATCTGGATATTTTTCTACCTGCCAACAATCGGGCTGATTGACCAGATACGCGCTTTGTTTGGCTTTTCTGCGCAGAACTGGATCGGGCAGCCCGATACAGTTTTATATACGATGATTGCCGTTGCAGTATGGAAAGAAGCCGGATTTTTCATGATCTTTTATCTTGCCGCGCTGCAAGCCATTCCGCAGCCCCTGCGAGAAGCTGCAGCCATTGAAGGTGCAAGCCGTTGGACTTTCTTTAAGCGCGTCACGCTGCCCTTAATTATGCCCACCACACTCTTTGTTTCAGTAAATGCCGTTATCAATGCGTTCCGGCTCGTCGACCATATTTTTGTAATGACCCAAGGCGGTCCAAACAACGCGTCAAATCTCTTGTTATATTACATTTATGACGTAGCTTTCGCGTTTTGGGATACAGCCTATGCCTCGACGCTAACTGTCGTCATGCTCATTATTTTATCCGTTCTTGCCATTGGGCAATTCTTCTTTTTCGACAGAAAGGTTCACTATAAATGAGCAACTCTGCGACAAAGCAATCAAAGTCATTTCATGATTATCTCTTCAGCTTCGGAGCATGGGCGTTGGCCATCATGTGGGCCCTACCGCTGCTCTATGCCATCTGGACAGCTTTTCATCCCGCAGCATACGAAACGCGGTTTGAACTTTTCGCCCCATTGACGCTGGAGAATTTTTATAAAGCCTGGGTGCAAGCTCCTTTTGCACGATATTATTTAAACACGATCATGCTTGTGACCAGCATTTTGATAGTGCAATTGATCCTTGGTACTTTGGCCGCTTTTGCATTTGCCAGACTTGAATTCAAAGGCAAGAATTTTGTTTTCACATTGGTGCTTTTGCAATTAATGGTCATGCCCGACATTCTGATTGTCGAAAACTACCAGACGATGAGAAAGCTTGGTCTGATTGATACGATTTTAGCGATCGGCCTTCCCTATATGGCATCAGGCTTTTGTATCTTCTTACTGCGCCAAACCTTTATGACCATCCCAACGGAACTAGATGAAGCTGCGCGCATGGAAGGTGCTTCAATTTTCACGCTATTGAAGCGTATTTATGTGCCGCTCGCCAAACCTACATATCTAGCATTTGGCTTAGTATCTGTAAGCGCGCATTGGAACAATTTCGTTTGGCCGCTAATCATCACTAATTCCGTTGAAACCAGACCGCTTACGGTTGGTCTTTCGATTTTCGCAACAACTGATTCTGGCACCGAATGGTCCATTATCAATGCGGCTACGTTGATCACATCCGGGCCGCTTTTGATCGGGTTTATTTTATTTCAAAGACAATTTGTCCAGAGCTTTATGCGCGCGGGCATCAAATAAACTACAGAAAGAAATCACAATGTCTCTTCCTATTCTTGGTGTCGCAACGACAATTAAAGACCTTCAAAAAATTCAAAACTGGGTTTTAGAAAAGCATCGCGATATCGAAGTGCAAGATTTCGTTCTTGCGCATCAACTTGATAATCTGGACGACGATGTCATCTCACAATATAAAAGTTGTCTTGATGGTCACGAGGGTAACATTGGCATCCATGGACCTTTTATCAATTTAGATGTTGCAGCTGTTGATCCAGAGATCGGTAAAGTGACACAAAAAAGACTGCTTCAAGGCTTGGATGTCTGCGAGAAATTGGGCGGAACACATATGGTTGTGCATTCGCCATTTACCGCATGGTTGTCACTCAACGATTTAAATATGCCCAGCATCAAACGCGATATGTTTAACTCCGCAAAGGGTGTATTGGGTAAATGCTTGGAGCGGTGTGAAGAAATAGGCTGTACAATGGTTCTCGAAAATATCGATGATACCGATCCGTTTATTCGCAAAGAGTTGGTTAAGACATTTGATAGCGCTCATTTCAAAGTTTCAATTGATACTGGCCACGCACAATTATCCCATTCAAATAATGGTGCACCTGCCGTCGTCGATTTTATCATCGCAGCAGGTGAGATGCTTGGCCATGTCCACTTGCAGGATGTGGATGGTTATGCTGATCGTCACTGGCATCCACTTGAAGGGATTATTCCTTGGGGACCGGTGTTCAATGAGCTATCCAAAATTGATGCGTCTCCACGTTTGATCATCGAACCAAAAGATCGCTATGAGCAACTGCCTGCAAGCATCAAACGATTGGAAGAATTGGGGCTCGCTCAGTAGCTAGAGTAAAAAACATTTGCATCTCAATTTGTACGTAATTTTCGAAATTGGCACATTTGTGAAGATTACAATCCATCCTATCAATTCCGACTTTGAATATTGATCAAACATTATCAGTGTAGGATAAGGTTATACGTTCAAGAGCAGCAGCAAAATAACTGTATGAGTTTAAAACAATAAATTAACCTATATGCGTCCTCTCTCATCAATCTGGAGGGAGCGATTCTTCCGCCAATTGATCAATCGTTTTGTTTCTGTTTTTCAACACTTCGACCTTGGTACGCAAGTCATCTAATTCAAGTGATAGCTGATCTTGCAGCGCAACTAAGCGATTTATGCTGGAACCAATTTCATCTATGTCGTTTGGGGTATTTTCAAGTGGATCTAAGTCCTCTCGTCCCTCGATCAGCCAGATTAAGGAGACATTATAAATTCCTGCTATCTTTGGCAATTTGTCCGCTCGGGGAGTAGTTTTACCGCTTTCCCATTTGCTTAATGTCGCAACCTTGACCCCAAGAAATTCAGCGGCCTCTTCAATTGTCATGTCGCTGCCAATTCTCGCGTCTACAATTCTGTTTGCGATTGTCATATCGTGACTAAAAATTTACTTCTCCTTTAGTGTAATTTTATCTATCAGCTTCAGCGGGATAAAGAGAGATGTAAAAGCAGCTCAGTCTCGACTTTCACTTAATATCTTGGCTTAGAAACTTGCTCATTCATAATGATTCAGAACCCGACCTACAAAACTTAGTAGCACGTTTTCCCAGGATAGTTGAACCGAGGGGCGATTTAATTGCTGTTGATCAACACCTAAAGACAAAAATCGACAGCCGAGTTGATAAGTTGTCAGAAAATAGTTCAGATCGATTGCGTGGTTCGGTGAAGAATATGTCTGCAAAGCAAAGGACAAACTTTGTTTTCCTGATCTCAGCAGACAGTAAGTTGAGTTCAAAAGACGGCATATTTTGGCCCGGCGCGGAAGTTCTGCAATGTTTTAGGTGTTAAAATCTCTATATTAGCTGGTATTATCGATTTGGGCTAAGCCGCATGATGTAAATTTTGTTTTACACTGCCTGCAGAAGGATGAGAGTAATTTTGCTCCCAGATATCTAAATCCTTCGGCAACATCGGTTTACCTGCAAAATACCCTTGAATGACATCGCAGCCCACATCCTCTAGAAAACGATATTGTTGCTCGACCTCAATGCCTTCAGCAACGGTTGCATAACCAAGAGCACTGGCCATCCTTATGATCGCGATCAAAATAGTTTCATTTTTTTCAGTTATTCCAATTTCTGCAATCAAAGACCTATCGATTTTAAGTGTATCAAACGGTAGATTAGATAGCTGCGACAAATTAGAAAATCCTGTACCAAAATCATCCAGGCCAATTGAAATTCCTGCTGCCCTCAATAGCTCTAACTGTTTTTTGGTTTCGCTATATTTTGACATTGCCATGGATTCCGTTATTTCCAGTTCTATAGATTTTGCAGGAACTTCATAGACGTCAAGTAGTTTTAAAGTGTCGGGCAAGAACTCCGGCGAGCCAAACTGCGATGGCGCAATATTAATTGCAATTTTACGGTAAAGACCCTGATCAGCCCAGCGTTTGCTTTGTTCGAGAGCTAACTCCATTACCTTTCTACCAAGCGGAATTATCAAGCCCGTTTCTTCAGCCACTGAGATAAATATTTCAGGGGAAATCAATCCGTGTTCAGGATGCTTCCAACGGGCTAAAGCTTCAACACCTGAAAGTTCACCCGTCATAACATTCACTTTGGGCTGAAACTGTAAAAATATCTGACCCTCGGAGATTGCTGTTCTAAGAGCTTGCTCAATCCAATTTTTGTATTTGATTTTTTCGTGCATCGGTTTTTGAAAAAGGGCGAAATCATGTCTATCATCGCGTTTCGCCTCATACATGGCCAGATCAGAATATTTCAATAGTTCTAACGGGTCGTCTGTATGCTCTGGAAAATTGGCCGCACCAATACTAATGCTGGATTTTATTTGGTTACTTTCACAATAAAACGGTTTTTCGAATGCTTTTGATATTTGGTTGGCAATTTTGCGCAGTTCTGATTCATCATATGAACCCGGCAATATGGCAACGAACTCATCGCCTGCGTAACGTGCTACAATTATGTCTGCGGGAGGACGATGGCAAAGTTCACCAAAAGTCGACATGCACATGTCTAATTGCGCGTGTGTTCTATTTAAACCCTGAATGACGATTCGGTCTGCTGCTTGTTTTAAAAACTCGTCACCAACATGGTGTCCAAAAGTATCATTTATTTGTTTAAAACCATCAATATCCATGAATAAAACGGTACAGTTGTTCAACTGATTATCATTTTTAATTTCATTAAGTATATGGGCAACAACAGTTCTATTTGGTAATTTTGTCACTGCGTCAGAATAAGCTAATATATTCATTCGAACAATATTTGAGTTAATTCTGTGCACTAACCCGCGAAAACTATCCGCTAGGCTTCCAACATCACACGCACCCTCAACATCGATCGGATGATCAAAGTTACCTTGAGCAATAGAATCAGCACTTTTTTTAAGTTGAATAATTTGTTGGGAGAGTTTCTTAGCCGCTAAATAAGTGATTGTTGTGGGAATTAATACAAGACCTATCATGAAATTTATCGTGGTAAGATTAAATCCGTCAACAATAGGTGTGTAAATATATGCCATAAACACAATGAAGGTTGTTATTGTGCCGCATAGCAATGCAAATCTATTTGGTATGCTATTTATGCCCACACCTTTTTGCATAATACTTCTCCATTATCCACTTTAATTAAACATAGCTAAGCTAAGGAAAAGCATCATGCTTCGATCATCAAATCGATCGACCTGATTATTTTTTACATTTAAATTTTCAATATTTATTCAAAGATATCGCTAAAATTATAACTATGTTTGAATGTGCAAGCCATTAGCTGCATCTGTGCGTCAAACTTCCAGAGCAATCAAGTTAGTTATTCCAGTGCAGCAGAGTTGAGGATGCATAGTCTAAATTGTTGAATAATGTCCCTGTTGGCATACAAACTCAACAAAACAGATGAGCCAAACATTCCTCTAACTAATCAGTTAGCAAGTCTCAAATCTTATGATGACGGACACTTGTGGGCGAGTTATTGTCAAATCTGGTGTTTGAGATTTTTCAGTCATGCAGCGACCTGATTGTTTAGTGTCGTTTCAATTCCGTCTTTGAATTTAACGCCAGTGATAACTTTGGCGAGATAGTCAAAGCCGCGTAGTTTACGCCAGTT